>JAAZIE010000138.1 GCA_012510305.1 Bacillota bacterium
CCCGCGCCAGAGATGATTTGCCGCTGCCGTTGGGTCCGGTGAGGGCATAGATCTTGCCCGTTTCAAAAGTGAGGCTGATTCCATCTAAAACGGTGCTCTCTTTTTCATCGCTCAAAAACTTTAACCCGATCTCTTTCAGCTCCAGCATGGCTGCTCTCCTTTCTCTCTGCCGTGCTGCCTCTAGAAGCGGCGGCACAGGCGAGCCTGTTAAAAATATTATCGCGCCGCATATTTCGCTTGCCCGTCGCCCCGCCCTTTTATTCTACCGCCAATATATAGTAGTAGATCGGCTGTCCGCCGTACTTAAGGTCCACCTCCAGGTGAGGGAGTGTTTCGGCCACTGCTTTGGTCAGCGCCTCGGCTTCCCCGCGGCTGATCTCTTTCCCGTAAAGGATGGTCACCAGTTCATCGTCGTCATCGAGCATCTTTCCGATGAGCTGGAGCGTTGTGTGGGCGAGCTCCTCTCCGCTGCAGCAGAGCTCTCCGTCATAAAGGCCGAGAAAAGAGCCTTTTTTAATCTTATTTCCGCCGATGCTGGTGTCTCTTGTGGCGTAGGTAACCTCTCCCGATTTAACCTGCTTCAGGCTTGCTTCCATGGAGCTGACATTGCTGTCGAAAGCCGCTACCGGATTGAACGCGATGAGCGCGGTGATCCCCTGGGTGATGGTGCGGCTGCCGATGACCGTCACCTCTTTGGCGGACAGTTTCTGGACCTGACGGGCAACCACCTGAATATTTTTGTTGTTTGGCAGAATGATCACCCTCTCGGTGGGGATCTGCTGCACGGCGTTAAAAAGATCCTCCACCCGGGGGTTCATCGTTTGACCTCCGTAGACAATCTCATCGGCACCCAGGTTCAGGAACAGCTCTTTAAGCCCTTCACCAAAAGAGACGGCAATGATCCCGATGTCCTCTTTGTTTTTCAGCTTTTTGGGACCGGGAAGTGCTATTACGGTTTCAACGGGGGTCTGCCCGCTGGAGATGTGGCGGTGCTGATCGGCCATGTTGTCGATCTTAATCTCATGAAGAGAGCCGTAGGTGGCACAGTGGGATAAGACGGCCCCCGGATCGGCGGTATGCAGGTGCACTTTGGCGATATCGTTTTGCCTCACCAGGATCAGCGAATCGCCCAGCTGGGCAAGCTTCTTTTCCAGTTCCTCCGGCGGAGCTCCCTTGATGATCAGCTCGGTGCAGTAAGGGTAGGCCAGGTCAAGCGGTTTTTCCGGTGGAGCCTTCGCTTCCGCTGCACCTTGCTTTTTAGCGGCAACTGCCGCCTTTCTGCGAGCCAGAATCTCTCCAAGGGCGTGCTGCACAGAGAAGAGGCACCCTTCCAAAAAGACAATCAGACCGAGGCCGCCGGCATCAACCACCCCCGCCTCCTTCAGGGCAGGCAGCATTGCTGTTGTTCGGGCCAGCGCCTCCCGGCCGCCTTCGATGGCGGTCTCAATAATTCGTATGAGATTGGCCCCGCTGCGGGCCGCGCTCCTGGCGCCGCGAGCAGTGCCGCGGGCTACGGTAAGGATGGTGCCCTCCACCGGTTTTGCCACAGCCTTATAGGCGTAGACCACACCATATTGGAAAGCCTTGCTCAGGTCGGCAATGGAGGCAATCTTTTTATCCTGCAGCCCCCGGGCGATCCCGCGCAGCAACTGGGACAGGATCACTCCGGAATTGCCCCGGGCGCCCATCAGTGCGCTTGAGGCGGTTTGCAGGGCGATCTCGCCGACAAAATCACCCCGGTAACCAAGAGCCGCCTCGGCA
>JAAZIE010000139.1 GCA_012510305.1 Bacillota bacterium
GACCTGCATGGGCAAGGGTAAAGGTTCGCCTGAATACTGGGTGGCGGTGATCAAACCCGGCCGCATTATGTTCGAACTTGCCGGCGTGCAGGAAGATGTGGCCAAGGAAGCGATCCGGCTGGCGTCAAATAAACTGCCCATAAAAACACGGTTCGTGAAAAGGGTTGATGCAGGTGGTGTCGCGGAATGAAAGTAACAGAAATTCGCGAGTTGAATGATGGAGAGTTGGCGGAAAAGTTAAAAGAGCTGAAAGAGGAGCTGTTCAATCTCCGGTTCCAGGCGGCTACCGGCCAGCTCGAGAACGTGAGGCGCATTAAAGAGGTGCGCCGGGGGATCGCCCGGGTAAAGACAGTTCAGAGAGAGCGGTGCTGAGCCAAGCCCGGGGAGTTGAAGGGAGGCGCATCAACTTGTCAACCAACAAGGGTAAATTTTATACCGGCCGGGTGGTCAGCGACAGGATGGACAAAACCAGGGTTGCGGCGGTAGTGCGAATAACCCGCCACCCGCTTTACGGAAAAACCATCCGCCGGACAAAAAAATATCTATTTCATGATGAAAACAACGAGAGCAAAATGGGCGACCTGGTTAAAATCATGGAGACCAGGCCACTGAGCAAGAGAAAAAGGTGGCGCCTGGCCGGGATCATCAAAAAATCGCAGCTATAGATGCTCAGCTGTGCTTTGCGGCGCAGTAGGGGGAAGGGGTGGCAAAGGTGATACAAAGCGAAACCATCTTGAATGTGGCCGACAACTCCGGGGCCAAGAAAATTCTCTGTATCCGGGTTCTGGGCGGCTCCGCGCGTAAAGCCGGCTACGTTGGAGATATCATTGTCGCTTCGGTGAAGGAAGCTGCTCCCGGCGGTGAGGTTAAAAAAGGTGAACTGGTCCGGGCGGTCATCGTTCGTACCAGGAGCCGCCTTAATCGCAAGGACGGTTCGCATATCCATTTTGATGAGAATGCCGCCGTGATTATAAACGAGCAAAATAACCCGCGGGGGACCAGGATCTTCGGCCCTGTGGCCCGGGAGTTGCGCGAGAAGGAGTTTATGAAAATAATTTCACTTGCACCCGAAGTGATCTGAAGGTGTAAGGAGGTGGCGTGATGACAAGGAAGAAGATGACAATTCGCCGCGGCGACCGTGTCGTTGTTCTTTCGGGTAAGGACAAGGGGAAAAAAGGCAAAGTAATCGAGGCGCTGCCGCAGCAGGGGCGGGTCAAGGTGGAAGGGGTTAATATAATCAAGAAACATGCCAAGCCCACCCAGAAAATACCCCAGGGCGGGATCAGGGAGATGGAGATACCGCTGCCGGTTTCCAAGGTGATGTTCCTTTGTCCGGCCTGCCATAAAGCGACCCGTATTGCGAAGAAGCGATCCGCGGAAGGCCGGTGGGTGCGCTGCTGTAAAAAATGCGGGGAAGTTGTCGATAGGGGGTAGATCTAGATGCCGCGCTTAAAAGAAAAATATTACGAAGAGATCAGGCCGGCCCTCCGGGAGAAATTTGAGTATAAAAACATTTATGAGGTTCCCCGGTTGGTCAAGGTGGTCGTTAACATGGGAGTGGGTGAGGGCAAGGAAAACCCCAAAATACTTGATGCTGCCGTGAACGATCTGATGCAGATCTGCGGACAGCGCCCGGTTATTACCAAGGCCCGCAAATCGGTGGCCAGTTTCAAGTTGCGCGAAGGGATGGCCATCGGCTGCAAGGTAACCCTGCGGGGGGCGCGCATGTACGATTTTGTTGACAAGCTCTTCAACGTAGCCCTGCCGCGGGTTCGCGACTTCAGGGGGATCTCACCGCGCTCTTTTGACGGGCGGGGCAATTTTACGATCGGCCTGCGTGAGCAGCTGATCTTTCCGGAGATCGAATACAGCAAGGTGGAAAAGATTCTCGGTATGGATATCGTCATGGTGACGACTGCAAAAAGTGATGAAGAAGCAAAAGAGCTTTTGACCTTGATGGGACTGCCTTTTCAGGCGGCCTGAAAAATACATCAGTTAAAGGAGGGTCGGGATGGCCAAAAAATCTTTAGTTGCCAAAGCCAAACGCGAGCCCAGGTTCAAAGTACGCCGCTACAACCGCTGCAAAATCTGCGGCCGATCGCGAGCGTATATGCGCAAGTTTGGCATGTGTCGCCTTTGCTTTCGTCAATTTGCCAACCAAGGGAAGATTCCCGGCGTGAAAAAAGCCAGTTGGTAGAGATGAAAGGAAGAGAGGAGGTTCTTAGCGATGATGAACGATCCGATTGCCGATATGCTGACCCGGGTGCGCAATGCAAACATGGTCCGGCACACATCGGTAGATATTCCTGCCTCCAGGCTGAAGCGTGCCCTGGCACAGATCATGAAGGAGGAGGGATATATTAAGGACTTTGATTATATTGAAAACAAAAAGCAGGGTATTGTCCGTATTTATTTGAAATACGGTCCTGATTCGCGGCGAGCCATTACCGGGCTGAAGAGAATCAGCAAGCCGGGCCTGCGAGTTTATGCGAACAAGGATGAGCTGCCCAGGGTGTTGGGCGGCCTCGGTGTGGCTGTTATCTCCAGCTCCCGCGGTGTGATTAGCGATCGGGAAGCCCGTGAATTGGGTTGCGGCGGAGAAGTGATCTGTTACATCTGGTAGCGGAGCAAGGAGGTTGACCATGTCTCGAATAGGTAAAATGCCGATCGCTGTGCCCCAAAAGGTACAGGTTGAGATCACCGGCAGCACTATTACCGTCAAGGGGCCGAAGGGTATGCTCTCAAGGGAGATGCCCCGGTCTATGATCATGGAAATAAAAGAGGGCGAGCTTGCGATAAAGCGATCTTCTGACACCCAGGAGCACCGGGCGTTACACGGCTTGACCAGAACGCTGATCCAGAATATGATCATCGGGGTAACCGAAGGTTTTACCCGGGCACTGGAACTGGTGGGTGTAGGCTACCGGGCGAATTTGCAGGGCAACAGGCTGACGCTGAATGTGGGTCTTTCGCACCCGGTTGTCTTTGAGGCTGAAGAGAATATTGAGTTCGAGGTGCCCAACCCCAACCAGGTTATCGTCAAGGGTATTGACAAGCAGCAGGTGGGCAACCTGGCGGCTGTTATTCGCAAGGTCCACCCGCCCGAACCCTACAAGGGCAAGGGGATCCGGTATGCCGGCGAGCATGTTCGTCGAAAAGTGGGCAAGGCCGGTGTTTAGCAGCGGCCGGGAGGTGTAGGTCATGATCAAAATTAAACCGCGGAACAAGCTGCGGAAACAGCGTCATCAGCGTGTGCGCACCAGGGTTCATGGCAGCGCGGAGCGCCCCCGCTTAAATATTTTTCGAAGCAACAAGCATATTTATGCTCAGCTGGTCGATGACCAGGCCGGGCGGACCCTGGTGGCTGCCTCCAGCCTTGATCCCGGATTGAGCGAAAATTCAACGC
>JAAZIE010000140.1 GCA_012510305.1 Bacillota bacterium
CCCATGCGGTGGAGTCCTACATCACGCTCAACTGGGGCGGCGACAGGAGATGCCCCCAAATGGCCGAGGACGCCGTGAGGCTGATTGTGGAAAACGTCGAAAAAGCATACCGGGATGGCGGTGATCTCGACGCCCGCCAAAAGCTGCTTCTGGCTTCTTACTATGCCAGCTACGCTTTTACCCGCACCGGACTCACTTACGTCCACTGCATCGCTCACACCCTGGGCGGCCTTTACAATGTGCCCCACGGGCTGGCCAACGCGGTCATCCTGCCCTATGTCCTGGAGTACAACGGCGAATTGATCCATCCGCAGCTGGCGCGCCTGGCGGAAGCGGCCGGGCTCGAGGTGGAGGGCAAAAGTGTGGCTGAAAAAGCGAAAGCCTTTATTGAAGAGATCAAGCGGCTCAACGGGGCCATGGGCATACCGGAAAAGTTTGATCTGATCCGGCGCGAGGATGCCGTCCGCATGATCGCCTGGGCGCTGGAGGAGGGCAACCCCTGGTACCCGGTGCCCCGGATATTCGATGAGAAAGATATTGAAACCGTGATCGGCCAAATCACGGCCTGAAGCGGCCGGCAGGGCTTTGCCGTGCTGCCGGCGGTAAAGGCGCGGTTCCCGGACAAAGCAATACCCCCGGGCCAACAACGGTGCCGGCGCGGCCGGGTTCTTAATCTGACTGAGCCCGCTGCCGGAGCACCGTTTTTTTTAACCTGCCCGGTTCAGAAGATTATGTATTTCGCTCTTTTGCGGCTATTTCAATATATGGGCCAGGAGGGAGAGGTAAAATGGACACCGTTACTATGAAAGAGCAGATGATCGCCATAGCAGAGGAAGAGACCCTGAGCGAGATAAAGAGGCTGCTGACGGGAGGGGCGGAGCCCCTGGAGCTCATCGAAGCGCTCCGGGAGGCGATGTCGGTGATCGGTGAACGCTTCGAGAAAAAGGAATACTTTTTATCCGAGCTGATCATGGCGGCGGAGATCTTTAACCGGGCGGTGGCGCTGATCACCCCCCGGCTGAAGGTCAAGGAGGGCGGGGAAAAGGGCGCCGTCGTCATCGGCACGGTGCAGGGAGATATCCATTACATCGGCAAGAATATTGTCGCTTCGCTCCTGCGCTGCGAGGGTTACGCGGTCCATGATCTCGGTGAGGATGTGAAGCCGGAAGCTTTTGTGGAGAAGGTGAAAGAGACCGGGGCCAAAGTGGTGGGGCTCTCGGCTCTTTTGACGATCGCCTTTGAAACGATGAAGGAGACGATCGATCAGTTGAAAGAAGCGGGCCTTCGTGACCAGGTCAAGGTGCTGGTCGGCGGGGCCCCGGTGGACGAAACCGTTGCCGGCTACTGCGGCGCCGACGCCTACGGCAAAGATGCCGCCGAGGCGGTGCGGTTGGTGGGCTCGTACCTGTCATAAAACAAAGGAGGGGTAAAAGATGGCCCAGATGAGCTCGGAAGAGAGGATCAACACCGCCGTCGGGTTGGGCACGCCGGACCGGATCCCCGTTGTGCCCATTTTGGACATGTTCTCCAGCCGCTACGGCGGGATTACCCAGCACGAGATGCTCTTCGATCTAAAAAAGGCCGACCGGGCCCTGGAAAAGACGATTGCAGATTTGGGCGCCATCGATGGGATGAACCTGTCCTATGCCGGTATGGGGCCGCTGATGAGCCTGATGTTTTTGGTCCCCCCCCTGCTGCCCGGGGTGGACGGCTATCCCGAAGAAGCCCTGTGGCAGTTTGTGGAGAAATCGGTTATGGAGCCGGAAGAATACAAGGATATCCTGAAAAAGGGCGGCCGGCGCTGGATGATGGGCAAGCTGCGGGAGCATAATCCGATCATGGCGAGCTTTTCCAGGCTGGTGCGCCACGCCGCCGGACTGCTCTCCTTCGGGTTTCAGCTGAGGCGCTCCCTTCGCGCCTGGCGGAAAAAGGGCGTTACCTTTCTGGTGGGGCCGAATATCACCTTTACCCCCATGGAGTGGATCTCCATCGGCCTGCGCTCCTTCACCGACTTCATCATGGATCTCTACCGCCGCCCCGAAGATGTCCAGGCGGCGGGCAAAGAGTTCATCAAGATGTTCAAGCCGCTCGGGCTGACCATGGCCCGGTTCTCGGGGATCCCCCGCGTCTTCATGGGGGGAACCAGGACCAGCGCCTCCTCGATCAACCCCCAGCTCTTCGAAAAATATGCCCTTCCCGAATGGCTGGAGATGTGCCGGTATTATGTGCAGCGCAAGATCACCCCGGTGCTGCACCTGGACAGCGACTGGACTCCTTTTCTGCACTATTTCAAGGAGTTCCCGCAGGGGCGCTGTATCCTCAACCTTGACGGGGAGACCGATATCTTTGAAGCCAAAAAGATTTTGGGCGATCATATGTGCATCATGGGCGATGTTCCGGCGACCATGCTCAAGCTGGGTGAGCCGGAGCAGGTGGAAGACTACTGCCGCAGGCTTTTTCGGGAGGTGGGGGCGGGGGGAGGTTTTATCCTCAGTTCCGGATGCACCGTCCCCATCGATGCCAAGCCGGAAAATGTGAAGGCGATGCTGCAATCGGTCCACCGCTACGGTAAGTATCCCCTGCGGGTCTAGCGCCGCTTCACGCCCGGCCCCTGATCCCCCCCTTTGAAAAAGGGGGGGAAACACCCCCAGGGAAAACTCAAACCAGATCCCCCCCTTTGGAAAAGGGGGGCCAGGGGGGATTTACCGCGCCCCCTCGTAAATTCACACGCGTTTACGTGCAGGTAATGCTATTTAAACGTGGAGGTATCGTATGAAATTGTAGGGGCCGGGCATGCCCGGCCCGCGCTTAACTTGGGGGTTACCATGGTAGCCGCTGCGCCCTCAGGATGACCGCAAAGAGGCCCTGGGCCTCCCACGCCGTCACTCTGAGCCTCCTTCAGTGTCACTCTGAGCGCAGCGAAGAGTCTCTACCGGCCCGGCTGCGAACAGAACGACCGCCTGGCGTTTTTGATGGAGACCTCACCTTACCGCGTGAG
>JAAZIE010000017.1 GCA_012510305.1 Bacillota bacterium
CAAGGTAATCAGTACCGCCTTCTAAAACTTCTAATATTTTCTCTGCTACCAAAAGGAATTTTGCATCTACTAAACGAATAATGTCCATTGAGGAACCTCTGCCTCCTTCTAAGGGGGTATTCATTCTTGCGAATGTGAGGTTCCTCTTCTACTACAAGGAAGTAATTTCCTCCTACTGGAAACCTACAGTAACTTTACACTAACAACTGGGGAGCCAGGCGCTCCGCAAATGCCTCCTAACAAGAGTCATTTATGCCGGGCCAGCTTTCAAAGTTCTCTGCATCAAAGGGGCTTTTTGCCGACCGCAAGCTGGATTTGGAAAAGAAGTTGTCGCTAAAAAGCAGTCGGTACGAAGATGACCGGGCAGGGAGGAAATATGCTTATGAGGTTAAGATTTGGCGCATCCTTGATAATATTGCAGTATTCCTGCTTTACCCGGATCACTGCAGCTCTATTCCATTTTTCCAAGATCGTTTGCGGAGCGGCTGCCGCGGCCGGGGGCCTACGTCTGCCGGTCCAGGCTGCGGTACTGGATCGCTTCGGCGATATGGGGCGCTTCGATGGCATCCACACCGGCCAGGTCGGCGATGGTGCGGGCCACCTTGATCGTGCGATCGTGGGCGCGCATAGAGAGGCCCAGGCTCCGGTAAGACTGGTGGAGAAGATGGCGCGCTTCTTTGCTGAGCGGACAGTATTTGTCCAGGTGCCGCCGGCGCATCCGCGCATTGGTCAAGATGGAGATATTTTTAAAGCGCTCCCGCTGGCGAATGCGGGCCTGCTCCACGCGGCGGCGAACGGCGGCGGAGCCTTCAGCAGCCCGTTCCTCCTGGAGCTGCTCGTAATTGATCCGCGGCACCTCCACCTGGAGATCGATGCGGTCCAGAAGCGGCCCCGAGAGGCGGGAGCGGTAGCGCTGCACCGCGGAGGGGGTGCAGCGGCAGAGATGGAAAGGATCGTCCAGATAACCGCAGGGGCAGGGGTTGGCCGAGGCCACAAACATGAAGTCGGCCGGATAGCTCACCGTCGCCGAGACCCGGGTTACCGTGACCACCCGGTCCTCCAGCGGCTGGCGCAGCGCTTCGAGCAGGTCGCGGCTGTATTCGGGCAGCTCGTCAAAAAAGAGCACTCCGCGGTGGGCCAGGCTGATCTCTCCGGGCCGCGGGATCCGGCCGCCGCCGATGATCCCGGCGGCGGAGGCGCCGTGGTGGGGGCTGCGGAAAGGGCGCTCCGTTACCAGGGGGTGTTTCGGCGGCAGCCTTCCGGCGATGCTGTGGATACGGGTTATTTCCAAAATTTCATCCAGTGCCGGCGCCGGCAGGATTCCGGGAAGGCGGCGGGCCAGCATCGTCTTCCCGCTGCCCGGGGGGCCGTACAGCAGCAGGTTGTGATTTCCCGCGGCGGCTACCTCCAGCGCGCGCTTGGCGGTCTCCTGCCCTTTGACTTCGCTGAAATCCGGTCCCGGGACGCGGTTTTTTCCCACCAGTTCCTCTAGCTGTGACGGCGATGCGGGCAGGGTGATGAAGCCGCTGAAGTGCCGGGCCGCCTCTTTGAGGGTGTGCACTCCCTTTACCGGGACCTGCCCGATCAGCGCCGCCTCGGTGCTGTTGGCTGCGGGAACATAAAAGACACAGCCCTTCAATTTATCCGAGCCGGCGATGGAGGCGGCCATGGCCAGGGTGCCGGGAACGGATCGCAGGGTGCCGTCCAGGGAAAGCTCGCCCACGAGGATCGCCCGGCGCAACAGATCGCCTGTAGGAATCTGTCGTGATGCGGCCAGCAGGGCGATGGCGATGGCCAGATCGAAACCGGGGCCTTCTTTTCTCAGGTCTGCGGGGGCCAAATTTACGGTAACCCGCTCGTAGGGGAATTCGAAGCCGCTGTTGCGCACCGCGGCGCGGACCCTTTCCCGGGCTTCACGCAC
>JAAZIE010000141.1 GCA_012510305.1 Bacillota bacterium
CCCGTTAACCTTTCCTGAGCCAGGGTAAATCTGAGCAGGGGCCTGCGCCGGCGCCGCTCCTCAAAATAATCGGCATCGCTGTCGATGAGCAGGGTCATCCGCCGCTCCGCTTCGTAGCTGCAGAGTGCGGCGATAATTTTGGGGACTACTTTCCAGGATGAGAAAACCAGCGCCTTGGTGAAATCTTTTCCACGGCCTTCATTAAAAATAGTGCCGCCGGAGCTGTAATAGGGCAGCGCCGGAGGCACCCACAACAGTTTCCAGGATCCCTGCGCCAAGGTGGCGGCGATGAAAGAGCGCAGCCTGGCGTTGTTGGGATCGATCTCCTCATACTGGGCGATCTCATCCCGCGTCAACAGACCCTGCGCACCCGAAATGATATCGAAGAGCTTCCGGTCGTACCGCCTGGAATCTATTCGCTGGACCAGCTTCTCTTTGAGCTTGTAACCGCGCCGCTCCATCAGGTTAAGCAGGTAGGGCGCCGACTTCCAGTATTCCACGGTGTCTTGAGCCCCTACCAACCGGGACAGTTGGTCCACCGTCTTAAATGAAAGCAAATCCTCCGGCGCCATCTCGGCCAGGCCGGCCTTGGTCTCTAGCATCCCATCCCTGTCTTCGCTCACTGCCAGACGCTCCGTTCTGACCATGACCCGGCGCAGCTCTCTCTCCACGGCCTCGCGGGAGCCCTCCAGCCTGCCCGAACGCTCCCGGCCCATCCGGAAGAGCTCCAACCGGTAGCGCTGCAGCTCTTCGCCCAGGGCTGCCGCCTTTGCGTCTGAATCAAACAGAAACCGCACAGTGCGGATAAAATCCCGGTAGTGATTATCCTCCAGCTCATGATTCATCGTGTACATCTTGTAAGGGGTAGCGGAGAGCAGCAGCACTTTGACCTGCTCATATTGGAACAGGGTCCGGGCCAGAAGGGCGCCGGGATCTTCACCGTCCAGCAGATCCCTGAAGCGCTGAAATTCATCGAGAATGACCAGATCCGGCTCCAGGGCTTTGAGGCAAGAACGGGCCAAAATAGTTCTTAACTCCCCGATAAGCTTGAGCTGTTCCTTGCGCCGGGGGAAGCTTTTCTTGTAATAGGCGAAATATGGCAGCAGACGCTCAAAGTGCTCCTTGATCCCACCATGCTTGCGCAGCTCTTCCAGAAAACCCTGCCGCAGGCCGGGATCGATGATTTCAGGGTCAAACCCTTTCAGTTTCCGCCGCCAGTTCTTTCTACCCATGCCGCATTGGAAGAAGTTCTTTGGGCCGGTGGAGTCCCCGAAGCCCCATTCCTTCCTGAGCATGCTATAGAGCATCGCTCTCTCCCGGCCGATGCCGGTCCGGTGACCGGAATGGAAGGAGGTGCCGGGGGTAAAGGAAACCAGGTTGACCTTGTTCTTTTCCAGGTCGCCCAGCTTGACCGGCAGCAGGGTAATCCGGGTGGGCAGGATATGCTCGCCGGCCTCGGGTATCTGCAGCCTGCGGATATTCTGCCTGGCGATATCGCCGTTGGAGCAGATATAGATGATATCAATCCGCTTCACTTCTTTCCACAGCTTTTGCAGCGCCCGGGCGATCACCCCCCGGGCCACCAACGTCTTGCCCAGCCCCACTTCATCGGCAATCAAAAAGCGATCGACGCTGTCTTCGTCCTCATAAAGGCGCCGGTACACATAGTCCACGCTGAGGCGCTGGAAATCCTTCAGCTCCCGCAGCACCTCGCCCGGATCGGGGGCCGGCCCATTTGCAGGTTTGCTCACGCGGAAGGCACCTCCTTCACCGCTTTTCTGATGACCGCCCAAACCTTTGGAAAATCCTCCGGCAGCAGGGCCCTCCCCTCTGCAGTCTGCTCCAGCTCAGAGACAAGCCCGGCAATACGCGCTATTTTCTCCGGTTGCCGGCTGTAAGCGCGCACCAACTCTTCGAGCAGCGGCAGGCCAATCCCGGGCAGATGACCTTCAGCGTCCTCTTTGCTCCCGCCGGCAAACGCGCTGCTTAAATGGTAGACATCCTGCTCTTCAGCCAGCAGGAAAAGCAAATAGCGGATAAACTGTTCGCGGCTGGCGATAAGGCTGTGCAGAATCTCCTGCTCTCTCTCCTCCGGCATCCCTTTTACGGGCAGATTCAAGACAAAAGCCAGCGCTCCCTCCCGGCCCCTGTGTCTTGCCTCCAGCTGGAAAACGATAAAGCCCGTCAAGCAGGCCGCCGGCAGCCGGGTAAAGGTCAGCCCCCCCGGGCCCGGCTCCTTCAGCCCCAGGGCGCGATCCCTTTTTAAAGTAACGGGATAGCAGCTGCCCCTTAATCCAGAGGACGGGTCGGGCAAAGCCATACCGCCGAGTTCAAGGCTGTACAAATCGCCTTCCTCCGGCACAACCTGCAGCGTCAGCTCGTGCCGGAGCAGCGCCCGCCGGCCCTCTTCCAGAATGTCGGCCAGCTCTTTCTGGATCACCGCCTCCTCCGCCATCCCCTCGCCTCTTTCGTAAGGCCTGAACAGTTTCCCCGGAAAGGGCTGCTCCGAATCACCGCCAAAGAGCCGGTCAATACCGCAGCGACCCTTCTTACCCCTA
>JAAZIE010000142.1 GCA_012510305.1 Bacillota bacterium
ATATATTTCCATCCTCAACCCGGCCTCCGGCGATCGCGAGATCTACCTGGAAGAGGTTGAGAAGGCGCTGTCCGAAACCGGTGCCGGGATGATCGCCGCTTCAGCCGGGTTTGACCATCATGAGGATGACTGGGGCGGGCTTCTCAAAACAGAGGATTACGCCCTGATGGGGCGGTGGATGAGGGAGGCGGCCCGGCGCAACCATGGAGGCTGTTTTGGCATTCTCGAAGGCGGTTACAATCATGCAGTCCTGGGAGAAAATGTGTTGGCCTTTGTTGAAGGGTTGGCCGGTGGAGAACTGGGGTAACCTTTGTTGCCCGCCTGCAGTGCGGAACCATCTGCTGCAACGTGTTGACGGATCAGTATTCTTCCTGCCTGGAGCCGAAGGAGGTACCCACAGCGGCGGCGGCGCGAACCTGCTCGCAGGAGGGATCGATCCTGCGCACGCCGGAAGCAGCTTCGGCCAGGGAGACTGAGCAGATATCTCCGCCCTGCAGGCAGACCATCTCGTTGCGGTGCCCGGCGTGGATCAGCTCCACCGCCTGCACCCCGAAGCGGGTGGCCAGGACCCGGTCGTAGGGAGTGGGGGTACCGCCGCGCTGCAGGTGACCGAGTACGGTGGCACGGCTTTCCATCCCCAGGCGCATTTCGATAGCGTCGGCGACAAGCTGTCCGATCCCGCCCAGTCTTTTCGCCCCGCCGGCGGTTTGCCGGTACAGCGGTTCGCCGCCCTCGGGGTAGGCTCCCTCGGCGGCAACGATAATGCTGAATTGCTTGCCGCGTGAGCGCCGTTCCAGGATCTTGGAGCAGATAACATCGTAGTCGAAGGGCATCTCCGGTATGAGAATGATATCGCCGCCCCCGGCCATGCCGGCCTGCAGGGCGATCCAACCCGCGTTCCGGCCCATTACCTCCACGATCATGGCCCGGTGGTGGGACTCAGCGGTGGTATGAAGCTTGTCGATTGCCTCCGTGGCGGTAGCCGCAGCGGTGTCGAAACCAAAGGTGACATCCGTGGCCGGCAGATCGTTGTCGATCGTTTTCGGGATACCGATCACGGGCACGCCCATTTGGCTGAAACGGTGACCCAGGGCCAGGCTGCCGTCGCCGCCGACGACAACGAGACAGTCTACGGACCACCGCTCCAGGTTCTTGATCGCCCGCCGGGAGCAGTCCACTTTGCGGAAACCGCCGCCGGGGGCGGGAAGGCGAAAGGCGAAGGGGTTGTCCCGGTTGGTGGTGCCGAGAATGGTGCCGCCCCGGTGCAGGATCCCCGAAACTTCTTCTTCCCCGATGAGCCGGGCCTCATTTTCGACCAGCCCCCTGAAGCCGTTGCTAAAGCCCACCACTTCCAGGTCATGGCGGTACAGCGCCCCCTTGGTTACGGCCCTGATGACCGCGTTTAAACCGGGGCAGTCACCGCCGCCGGTGAGAATTCCGATTCTTGTCATGCTCAGTTCACTCCTTGCCGGTGCCGGCGGGTTCAGATACGCTCCGGGCAGAAAGCGCTACTTTTGCCGGGCCAGGTCGGCGAGCTCGCCAAGCACCTGCTCCAGCTCGGCGATAGCTTCGCCGTAGCCGGCCCAGTCGCCTTTGCGCTGGCGCTCCTGGGCCTGTTGGAACAGCTCTTCAGCCTGTCCGGCCAGTGAAGCAAGCTTGGAACCGGCGGCCTTGCCCGGCTCAACCGCTTGGGCTCTCTCTTCCGTCTTATCGAAGCCGAGCTCCGGGGTCTCTGTGCCGCCCTCGCCGAAGATGCGCACCAGGGCTCGCTCCAGCGTCTCTTCCATGATTACCGTCTCCTGGAAAACCACGATCACGCGGGCCAGTTCGGGCAGACCGCCTTTTTCTGCTTCCAGGAAAATGGGCTCCACGTAGAGCAGCGATTCGTTGATCGGCAGCACGAGCAGGTTGCCGCGAATGACCTGCGAGCCGGCCTGGCTCCAGAGGGTGAATTCGGTGGAGATCTCGGTGCTCTGATCGATCCTGTTTTCCACCTGTTTGGGGCCCATGACCACCCTCTCCTTGGGAAATAGAAACAGCTCCACCGCCCCGTAGTTGGGCTGGTCGCAGCGCGCCACCATCCAGGCGATCATGTTGTTTCGGTTGCTGGGGGTAAAGGGGAGGATCAAAACAAATTCAGGTTCCTCGTAGCCGGGAAGCTGCAAAATGGTATAGTAGGGTTCCATCTCCTGCTCTTCACCGAAGTACTGCTCCTCAGGCACGTTCCAGAGATCCTCGCGCGCATAGAAGGTGTTGGGATCGGTCACATGGTAGAGCGTGACCATGCGAGACTGGAGCTCGAACAGATCCACGGGATAGCGCAGGTGATCGCGCAGCCCTGCAGGCATCTCGCCGGCAGGGGTAAAAAGGCCGGGGAAGACGCGGCTGTAGTTCTGGGCCAGGGGATCGTCCTCATCCATCAGGTAAAAGGTGACGCTGCCGTTGTAAGCATCGACGACGACCTTGACGGAGTTGCGAATATAATTGATCGCGCCGCGCGGTGCGGCGTAGGGATAGCGGTCGGTAACGGTATAGGCATCCTGGATCCAAAAAAGGCGCCCGTCGTGGATCACGATATAGGGGTTTTTGTCATAGCGCAGAAAAGGAGCAATTTTGTTTACGCGATCCTGGATATTGCGGTCAAAGAGAACGCGGCTGTCGTTATCGAGCTCTCCGGAGACGAGGATCCGGTACTCGCCGAATTTCAGGGCAAAAAGGAGCCTTCGCCACAGCGAGTGCAGGGGGATGCCGCCATCGCCCTCGTACTGGGTAAATGTATTTTCATCCCCGGCGGTGGAATAATGAAATTCCCTGGTGCCGGTGTTGACGATGACGTAGTCATCGGTCAGCTCGCCGAAGTAGATGGAGGGATTCTCCAGGGGGATGGAACCGGCGGGGGGGATGTCGCCAAGAAAGTAACGGGGCAGCCCCTCCGCGGATACCTCGTTAACCGGGCTGGCGGTGGCCCCGTAGCCGTGCGTATACTGCAGGTGCAGGTTGACCCAGGTTTGGGCCTGTTCCGCCAGCGCATCGCTGTCCAGCTCGCGGGCGGAGAGCATCACCTGGCGGTATTCCCCCTCCACGTTGTAGCGGTCAATATCGACGTCCAAGAAGCGGTAGTAGGGGCGAATCGCCTGCTGCTCATTGAAGGTGGTCAGAAGGGGACGGTAATCCCACAAGCGCACGTTGTTGATCGTGCCCGGGTTTTCCTGGAGATCCTTCCAGCTCAGCTCTTTCCCGGCGGGGTACTGCCTGGTGGTAAAGCGGTCCAGGCCGTAGGCCTGCCGGGTGAAGGCGATATTGTGGGCCAGGTACTCCTTCTCGTATTTAAATTCGCCCGGCTCCACTTTGAAACTCTGAACAGCAGCCGGGTAGGCCCAGCCGAGGAAAGAAACTGCGATGAGGCCCAGCACTCCGTAAAGCGGAAGAGCAGGCCGGCGCAGAAACAGGTTGGCCAGGCAGAGGAGTGCGGCCAGTCCAGCCAGGACTGCGAGCACCAGTAAAACCGGATAGTG
>JAAZIE010000018.1 GCA_012510305.1 Bacillota bacterium
AACTGGTTGCGATAGACTTCGATTGCCACTCTTTCCGCCCATTTGAAAAGACCCGCTTTTACAGGTGAGGCGGTTTTTAGACCATCATGAATAGTGGCATATACTTTTTCCCAGATGCGGGGTACACTGGTCATTAAGTGAGGTTTAATTTCCCCCATCACCTCTACCAATTCCTTGGGATCGGGGCAATAAGCGATGCAAACACCCTTGGTCATACAGCCATATGACCACATTCGTTCGAAAACATGACTCAAAGGTAATATGGCTAAGGAAACGTGCTCGGGACCGACATGGGGGAATCGCATGGTCGCCGGGTAAATACCTCCCATAAAACTATGGTGTGTATGAATTGCTCCTTTCGGAGGACCGGTAGTCCCGGAAGTATAAATGAGTGTTAGTGTATCATCGGGGTGGGCGCTGTTAAGATGCTCTTCCAATTTATCATCTTGCTCCACTTGGCGACCTCTGGTCAAGAGCTCATCAAAATAAATGCTGTCTTCGTCTTCAATGGCAATATCACGATCAAAGGCCACTATTTTTTGCAAATGAGGAGTCGTGGCGATGATGGTCTTACTTTTATCGTACTGTTCTTGATCACCAACGAAAATCAGCTTAACATCTGCATCGTTTATGATGTAGGCAGCTTCTTCTGCTGAATTGGTCGCATAAATCGGAACTGATACAGCCCTTATGGCAAGGATACCCAAGTCAGCAATAGCCCATTCAGCCCGATTAGCCGAAAATATCCCCACTCTGTCTCCCGGCTCCAGCATCCCTGTTTCTAAAAGTGCTTTGGCAACGGCAGTAATCCGCTCCCTGAAGTCACCCCATGTGATAGAAACCCATTCTCCCTTAATCTTATCCTTGAGCGCCGTATGATCTGTGAAATCATCAGTGTTTTTAAGCATCATGTAAGCAAGTGTTTTATTCTTTTTCAGATAATCCGAAAATCCCCGTTCCCAGTCAAAATCCTTATCGGCGATAACCTTATTCTCCATAAATTAACCCCCCATAAGTTAAATATTTCAGGAGCGTCACATTTTCCCACTCACTCTTCACACCTTTGTGATTGCCGATCACTGTTTTTTGACCACTCTCCAAAGCTGCCATGGTGATATTCAAAAAGTTTCACAACGCAGCCGCGGCGGCAAAACATATGGCTGTGGACATAATAGGTTGCTTTTATACCATTAGACATTGATCGAATATTCCCTCTATTGTACTGCTTGCGAATCATCAAACTCCCGCCATGTTGGCATAGGGTGGATATTGCGTATTTAACTGCGAGCAGAAAGCGTTGTTTACGGATATATCAAAGGAACCGTTCCGGTGATATCTCCGGGAAGGCATCGTTCAGGAGTATTTCGCGTATTTTAAGGTCATGGACAGCCCAGTAGAAGATGGGGCGGTGGTGCTTGCGGTACGGAGATCTTTTTCCCGCTTCCACCTCCCGAAGGGCTGCTTCCGTCCAGAGCTGCTTAACTTTCGGCGACAGGCGAACATCATTTTCCTGGTCAAACACCGCCCACCAGGCATCCCTGGTCCCGCTTTTATAAAAGTAATCTTCGTATAAAACTTTTTCTTTCACTTTGCCCGCCGGCAGAACAGCGTCCAGCGGCATGATCAGGCCGATCCGGCCCGAAGGTGCAGCTCTGATCACATAACGACGATTAATCGTCACCGGAAGCTTCTTGCTGCTGCGAATAGTCATGGCCAGCCTTTCGTCATCGCTGTCCAGCCCCGCCCGCTCAAGCAGCTCCCTGACGAGTTCAAGGTATCCGTTGACCCAATCCCTGCCCGGGTACCGCTTCCAGCACTTGACCAGGGCCTCGCACTCCTGCGGATCAATATAGGTTATCCTGCCCGGCCCACAATTTTCCTCACCGGCGGGGCGCAACTGCAGACTGCTTTTCCGGTACAGCTTTTTCTCTTTTGGGGTGCCTGGCCCGGCTGTAACCGAAAGACTCTCCCTCTCCCCTTCCGGGAGCATAGGTGAGAGATCGATCCGGTATTCCGCCAGCTTCGCCGGTTCCAGATCCCCCCCTGAACGGTGAATGCAGTTCAGCAG
>JAAZIE010000143.1 GCA_012510305.1 Bacillota bacterium
GTATAGAATGTAGTAGTATCAGATACTTTACGAGTGCCCTTCCAGGTTCGTCACTTATGATTCGATTTTATGGAAGCATCCTATTTTGCGCCCGTAGCTCAGTTGGATAGAGCAACGGTTTCCTAAACCGTGGGCCGGGGGTTCGAGTCCCTCCGGGCGCACCATTAGCAATTACATCCCACGGAAAATTGTGGGATTTTGTTTTTATAAAAGCATAATAGGATTAGCAGGGCGGTCTTGTTGACACCATGCCGGCTAATATCCTACAATCTTAATTGCAGGTTAAGGGGATAGAACCATGAATCGTCATGAAGACTATATGAAAATAGCCCTTAACCTGGCTCAGGAAGCCAGAGAAAAAGGGGAAATTCCCGTAGGGGCAATAGTAGTCATAGACGGGGAAATAGTTGCCGGGGCTCGCAATGAGAAAGAAATGCGGGGGGATGCTACTGCCCATGCGGAAATACTGGCCCTGCAGAGAGCGGCTAAAAAGGTTGGCCATTGGCGGCTGACAGATGCCACCATGTATGTTACCCTGGAGCCCTGCCCTATGTGTGCCGGAGCCATGGTACAGACTCGATTGGGGAATTTGGTTTTTGGGGCTTATGATCCCCGGGCGGGAGCAGCCGGGTCGGTAGTAGACCTTCTGGACCATCCGGCATTTAACCATCGAGTAATAGTGAAATCCGGCGTATTAGCCGATGAATGCGGGCAAATACTTAAGGATTTCTTTGATACTAGAAGAAGATAATTTTCGGGAAAAATTATATATCTATGACATATGGCTAAGGAGGTTCACTCGACAACTTCATTAATTAACGCCTATTTACGCATTAACCCCCCCCCATGTACGCCAGGTGTACACAACCACCTAAGAAAATAGTAGCTGGGGTTTAGTTTATTTTAAAAAAGTTTAGTGTTAATCATAAGAAATCAGTGTATTCAGTGTCAAAAAAATTCTATTTATTAAACGGAGAGATGGCTGAGTCCGGTTGAAAGCGCACGACTCGAAATCGTGTGAGCCGTTTGTAGCGGCTCCGTGGGTTCGAATCCCACTCTCTCCGCCATTTAAAAAAACAGAGTTCTGTTTCCTAAGGCAGAGCTTTTTATTTTAATACTCCGTTGCTTAATTCATGAGAATGCTTGCGGGAAAGCGGTTTATAAGGTAAAATATAAAAGCTGTCAGCTTGAATCATTGTCAATAACAAGCTGACCAACTGAAAAAGCAAATATGGAGAGGTGGCTGAGCTTGGCTGAAGGCGCTCGATTGGAAATCGAGTAGGCGGGCTAAAACCTGCCTCGCGGGTTCAAATCCCGCCCTCTCCGCCATTAAAGAATTACCAAGGGGTTTCAGGCTTTACCGTGGATATCACGCGGTATCCTCATAAGGCAATAACCTCGTCTTTAATAAAATGCAGTCTAACTATACTGGGTGTCTGGTCTTCATCAAAGTGGCAGCGGATGGCATCTTTTATTTCTTCTCTAATGGTATCCAGCGTATCACTTTCGGTGAAGATGGAATGGCCCAGGGTCCTTGCTATATAGCCACCCTCTGGAGCTTCTTCAACCAGGAAAATAATCTCCTTATCCATTAGTTCACCTTCTTCTTGCACAATTATATTCAATTATACCACTAAAGTGTTTTAGAGATTCTTGTTTCTAAACCTAAGGCAGAGCGAAAAGTGTTGACAGCAAAATAACAGGTTAGTATAATAGATGCCATATATAAAATTACGATGACAGGGAATAGTAAGCTGATTCTCGGGTTACAGAGAACCGCCGTTTGGTGTAAGGCGGTCGAAGAGGTGAGCAGAACTCGCCCTGGAGTTGCCGACTGAAATCATTTTAGAAAGTAGGCTCGGACGGGACTTCCGCCGTTAAAAGGAGGGGGATATCGGGCTCTTATCTTATCGCCCCGTATCCTGATAGAGTGAACGGTATTTGCCGTTAAATTGAGTGGTACCGCGGAGTTAATCCCTTCGTCTCAGAGTTCTGAGCGAAGGGTTATTTTTTTATCTATAGAAAGAATGGGGGAACAAAATGTTAGAACTACGAATCAACGGTTTTGGCGGGCAGGGTTCCGTTACCCTGGCGCACTTGTTAGCACAGGCGGCGTTGGAAAACGGCGAGCAGGGACAGGCTTTGCCTTTCTTCGGGGTAGAACGCCGTGGAGCGCCGGTGCGGGCAGCAGTGCGCATGTCTCCCACCACTATCCACGCCCATAGTCAATGCGAACTGCCGGATTATGTGGTAGTGATGAGCGAAAAACTTATCGAAGAGGCGGTCAGCGAAGGCATTACTGCGACCGGCACCGTAATCATCAATGCGCCCCACGCCGTAGCCGTGGGGAAGCATCCTACCTGGCAGGTGGACGCCGAAGCTATTGCCCGTGAAGCAGGGTTATTTTCGGCTGATGGGCTCTTTATCAATATTCCGCTGTTTGGTGCGGTGTGCCGGGTGCTAAACATCCCGCAAAAGGTTATGGAGCAAACTATTCTGAATAAATGGCCGGGTAGTAACGGCGAGCTTAACCTGGGGGCCGCAAGAAGGGCCTATAATACAGTAACGCAGGTTGAGGATAGTGGATTTAATATGAAAGTAGGGTGCTGGTAGCAGACGGTATGCGAATCAGTTTTAGCCATAACAAATCTGCGTTAACCGGTGCCTAATTATTCATTCGAATGCATTTTTATAACTTTTTGGGAGCTATATTTGGATTAGCGAAAGGAATGGAAACAAATGAAAGCAGTTACGAAAGCCTATCGGCCTATTTCCTGGCCGATGAAGGGAGCCGGTGGTGATACCGGTACCTGGCGAACCCATCGTCCGGTGGTTGACATTCAGAAATGTACCAAATGCCAAATTTGCTGGATATATTGTCCGGAAGCGGTCATTGACCGTGAGGAAAGTATTGTTGATTATCGCTATTGCAAGGGCTGCGGCGTGTGCGCTGCAGAATGCCCTACGGGCGCAATCAGCATGGTAAAGGAGGAGTAGCAGTATGAAAGCAGCACAAGTTACAATGGAGACAGGTGCCCATGCCGCCGCCTTGGCCGTAAAAAGCGCGCGGGTGGATGTTGTACCTGGATACCCTATCACTCCCCAAACCAGCATTATGGAAGCGGTGGCGGAGATGGTCGAAAATGGCGAACTGCATGCCCGCTTCATTCCGGTGGAAGGTGAACATAGCGCTATGGCCGCTGCCGTGGCTGCATCGGCTGCTGGTGCCCGCGTTTTTACTGCCACTTCAGCTAACGGCTTGCTATATATGCACGAAGTTTTACATATGGCTTCCGGTGGACGTTTGCCGGTAGTAATGTGTAACGTTAACCGCGGTATATTTGCCCCCTGGACCTTGTGGGCCGACCATCAGGATTCAATGGCGCAACGAGATACCGGCTGGATTCAATATCACTGCTCCTCCAATCAGGAGGTGTTCAATACCATTTTGCAGGCTTTCCGTGTGGCCGAACAGATTAATATCCCGGTGATGGTCAATTTTGATGGCTTTACTATTTCTCATTGTCTGATGCCCCTCACCGTACCGCCACAGGAGGAGATTGACCGTTTCCTGCCCCCGCATGAACCGGAGTGGCGGTTGGATCCGGCTCATCCCTCTTCTTTTAGTAATGTGACCAACGCGCCTGAATATGCACCTTTCCGCCAGATGCTATCAGACGATATTATGGCTGCTATACCACTGGTAAAGCAGGCGGCGCAGGAGTATAAGGATATTACCGGCATGTGGGATGGCGATACCATCGACACCTATCGGCTGGAAGATGCGGAAGTGGTAGCTTTTGCGGTCAATAGTATGGCAGCAGAATTAAGACTTTCCGTTGATATCCTGCGCGAGCAGGGCATCAAAGCTGGTCTGCTGCGGCCGCGCTTGTATCTGCCCTTTCCGGCTGAGGATATCATCAACGCACTTCCGCAAAATGCGCAGGTAATGGTACTGGATCGCAACTATAACTTCGGCCACCCGGGTGGCATTCTGGCTGCGGAGCTAAAAAGCGTACTCTTTGGTAGACGCAACGATATCACGGTTAAAAATCGGGTAATGGGCATTGGCGGCATCGATCTGACGCGCCGCTTCATGGCTGATGAGATTCGGGCCATGATGGACGACTAAGAAGCATAGACCATGAAAGGAACGAATGAGATATGACTACCAGTATTAAACAGTTACCAGATATTGAGCAGGTTTTAAGTGGCAATGGGGCCTGTGGCGGTTGCCCCGCCACCATGGGCTTACGTGTCGTGGGCAAGGCTCTGGGTTCAAACGCTATTATGCTCTTGACCCCTTCCTGTGCGGTAGCCAGCATGGGCATGACCCCCAAGTTGGGTTACAACTGGCCTTGCATCAATATTTGTTTTGCCAGCGCGGGCTCTTCAGCTTCTGGCATTACCCACGCGGTTGAAATAATGCAGGAAAAGGGGCGCCTACAAGGCGAGTTGCCCACCGTATTCACCTGGACGGGCGATGGTGGCACCTATGACATTGGCTTCCAGGCGCTTTCCGCTGCCGCCGAGCGCAACGATAATATCATTCACTTTTGCTATAACAACGAAGCCTATAGTAACACCGGCGTGCAGCGTAGCGGTGCTACCCCACGCGGTTGCTTCACCACCACCACCCCTACCGGCAAGCGCCAGCCCAAGAAAAATCTAGCCCTGTTGATGCTGGAACACAATATTCCCTACGTGGCTACTGCCAACGTAGCTTACCCCGGTGACCTGTACGATAAGGTGGTAAAAGCTAAAAACACCCCGGGTACGAAATACATCGAAATTCTGGCTCCTTGCTATTTAGGCTGGCAGTTCGATATGTCTGAAACCGTGCAGATGAGCCGTGCGGCTGTACGCTGCGGTGCCTGGCTGTTATGGGAAGCGGAAAATGGTAAGATCAATTTTAATAACCCCAGCGCCCGTATCATCAGCGGCAAAAAAGCGGCTGAACCAGTGGATGAATACTTGATGAATCAAGGTCGCTTCAACCGCTTGCTTAAAGGTCCTGACGCTACCCAGCGCATCGCTGAAATTCAAGGCGACATCGATCGCGAGATTGCTTTTATGCGGGAACGGGCGAAGATAACGGTTTAATTTTCATGATGTTAATATCTGCTTGCCATCAGTCTGTTCAGCGGTATGCCGGCAATGGATACAGTCTAATTCAGCACCTATTATTAATTAAAAACGCACAAGGAGTGAGCAGCTTGTCTTACGCTGATGAATATCGTTCTAAATTAGTCAGTGCCGAAGAAGCCGTAAAGGTCGTTAAAAGCGGAGATTGGCTTGATTGGGGTCAAATTCTATCCAATCCCTATGCACTGGATACAGCATTGGCTACCCGTAAGGATGAGCTTGATGATATCAAGATACGTCTGGTTATGAGTGCAAAAGTGCACGAAATCTGGAAAGTTGATCCTGAGGGCGAAACCTTCCATATGAACAATTGGCATTTTAGCGGAGCTGATAGAGTCCAGCATGACAAGGGAAATGCCTATCATATTCCTAATCTTTACCGTAATAATCCCCTCTTCTATAGAAAGAGTCTATATGACGACGTTGACGTAGCAATGTTTAGAGTTCCACCGATGAATAAACACGGCTATTTTAATTTTAGTTGCAGCGTAGCCGTCCTACGTGCTATATGTGATGTAGCCAAAAAGATCATAGTAGAAGTATGTCCGGGGTTACCCTGGGCCTGCGGTGGGCGTGAAGAATTATTACATATCTCTGAGGTGGATTACATTGTGGAAGCTGATTCGCCGGTAGTGGAAATACCAGCCCCTCCAGCAACTGCAACCGATAAAAAAATAGCTGAACATGTGATGAAAGAGATGGTCGATGGGGCTTGTCTACAGTTGGGAATTGGTGGGATGCCCAATGTTGTGGGTACGCTACTGGCCGAATCTGATCTCAAAGATATAGGCTGTCATTCCGAAATGCTATGTGATGCCTTTTTTCATTTGTTTGAAGCGGGAAAATTAACTAATAAGTGCAAGTCCATCGATACAGGCAAGACGACTTACGCCTTTGCCGTAGGAAGTCAATATCTCTATGATTGGATAGACAATAATCCCAGCTTGGCTGCCTATCCTACTACCTATACCAACGACCCCCATATTATTGCTATGAATGATAATGTCGTGTCCATAAACAGCTGTATAGAGGTTGATTTATACGGGCAAATTTCTTCAGAGTCGTCGGGTAATCGTCATATTAGCGGCACGGGAGGGCAATTGGATTTTGTTACCGGTGCTTATAGTTCCAGAGGCGGCAAAGCCATCATTTGCTGTAGTTCCAGCTACCAGGATAAAGAGGGCAACCTGCAGTCGCGGGTTGTGCCCATGCTTCCCCAGGGATCAATAGTTAGTGTTCCCCGTACCCAGGCGCACATTATCATCACCGAATACGGCAAATGCGACCTGGCCGGTCGCAGCACCTGGGAGCGGGCAGAGCAAATTATCAACATTGCCCATCCTGACCTCCGGGATGGACTAATCAAGGAAGCCCAGGAAATGAAAATTTGGAGAAAGAGCAATAAGATATAGCCCAGTTTGTTTTGGATTATGTTACCTATCCACTTTTCATGGATCAAATACAGATTACCAGAGGAAAAATTAATGAGAATAAGGCATTGACAAAAAACGGTTAAGTGGTATATTTATTTATAATTAAATATTTTAAAAGCATTGACGGAGAGAGTAGGTTTCAGCCAAACGTTTTAGCGAACCGGGGACGGTGCAAGCCCGGTACCAGTAGTCTGAACCCGAAAATCACTCCTGAGCTGCGGACCGAACGAGTAATCCAGTAGGCTCCGACGGGTTTCCCCCGTCACCGGGAACGCATATGATGGTATGTCGTTTTAATGGGTGGTATAACGAATGTCTTTCAGGCTTTCGTCCCGCAAAGGGACGAAAGCCTTTTTTATTAATATCAATAATCATAAGGACTGGAGGAAAAGAAATGGTAACCAATGACATGGTAGAAATTCGCTGGCATGGCCGAGGCGGACAGGGAGCCAAGATGGCCTGTATGCTGCTGGCGGATGTGGCTGGTTTAGAAGGAAAATTCGTGCAGGGATTCCCGGAGTATGGACCGGAACGTATGGGGGCCCCGATTACGGCTTATAATCGCATTAGTGAAAAACGGTGTACTATTCATTCCAACATATACTATCCCGACTATGTGGTGGTGGTAGATGAAAGCTTGCTGGACAGCGTCGATGTTACCGGAGGGCTGAAAGAGGACGGCGCGATAATCATTAACACACCCTACTCGCCTCAGGAGATGCGCATCCGGCTGCCGGGATGGGCCGGAAAAGTGTGTACTGTAGATGCCCGTCGCATTTCGGAAGAGATTCTGGGCAGCAACTTCCCCAATATTCCTATGTTGGGCGCAGTGGTCCAGGTAAGTGGCGTATTGGATACCGAGCGTTTTTTAGCGGATATAGAAGAATCTTTTGAAAATAAATTTGCATCCAGACCCCAGCTTATTCAGGGGAACATGGCGACCCTGAAAAAATCCCTGGAGGAGGTGCAGATTGGATGATTTATGCCAAGGATATCAACGAAAATACTCCCTGGCAGGATTTGACCCCGGGCGGGGAGATCTACGAACCGGGGACTGCACGGCTCTTTAATACTGGTAGCTGGAGGACCAACACGCCTGTTTTTCACGAGGAAGCATGTAAACACTGTATGTTGTGTGTTCCCTTCTGCCCGGACAGCGCGATTCCAGTGAAGGACGGGAAACGTTTGGACTTCGATTATATGTACTGCAAGGGCTGTGGTATCTGTAAGGAGGTTTGTCCCTTTCCGGCGATTACCATGGTGACTGGAGGTGTGGTCAAATGAGCCACCGTCTTTCCGGCAACGAGGCTATAGCTTATGCCATGAAACAGATAGACCCTGATGTCATGGGAGCGTTCCCTATCACTCCCTCTACCGAAATTCCTGAATACTTCGCTCAATATGTGGCCAACGGCGAGGTAAACACTGAATACGTAGCTGTGGAATCTGAGCACAGTTCCATGTCGGTGTGCATTGCGGCGCAAGCTGCAGGAGCCCGAGCCGTTTGTGCTACTTCATCCTGCGGGTTGGCCTTGATGTATGAGCTTTTATACGTAGCGGCATCATGCCGTTTACCTATTTCCCTGGTCTGCGTCAACCGGGCTCTTTCCGGGCCTATCAACATAAATCACGACTACTCTGACTCTATGGGAGGTCGTGATAGCGGCTGGATTCAAATTTATGCCGAAAATAATCAGGAGGCCTACGATAATTTTATTATGGCCATGCCCATCGGCGAACACCCGAACGTACGCTTACCGGTGATGACCTGTATGGACGGCTTCATTACCAGCCATGCGGTAGAGAATATAGAGCTTTTGGAAACGGATGTCGTACGCCGTTTTATCGGGGAATATAACCCGGAACACTATTTGCTGAAAAGAGAAAACCCGCTGGCGGTAGGACCGTACGACTTGAGTCCCTATTACATGGAACACAAGGTTATGCAGGCGGAGGCAATGAAGGCGGCCAAGGTGCGCATATTGGAGGTAGCCGCAAAATTTGAAAAGATTTCCGGCCGGTGCTATGGCTTATTTGAAGAATATAGGATGGAGGATGCAGAGCTGGCTCTGGTCCTGATGGGGTCTACTGCCGGAACTGCCAAAGCTGCTGTCGACAAACTGCGTGAGGATGGAGTAAAGGCCGGGCTGGTAAAAACAAGGGTATTCCGTCCTTTCCCCGGACAGGAACTGGCCCGGGCTTTGGCAGGCACCAGGGCCGTAGCCGTCATGGATAAGTCCGAGGGCTTTTCGGCCAACGGAGGGCCTTTATTTGCCGAGACCCGCAGTGCTTTATATGATCTGAAGGAACGTCCGTATTTGATTGATATCGTTTACGGCCTGGGCGGGCGTGATGTGAAGGTCGAGGACATTGAAAAAGTGTTCGGCCGGCTGGCGGATATTGCTGTGACCGGCGAGATTGGCCCGTTATATACCCATATGGGGCAGAGGTCAAAAGGAGGAGACAGATGAGTACGGTATATAATCTGAAACGAGAAGTAGAAAAGCCGGTACGTCTCACCGGGGGACATCGACTCTGCGCCGGTTGTGGCGCTGGGGTGGTTGTGGCCGGGGTTCTGCGGGCTCTGCATAAAGAGGACCGGGCAGTGGTGGTTAATGCCACCAGTTGTCTACAGGTCTCCACTTTTATGTATCCTTACACTGCCTATGTGGACAGCTATATTCATTCTGCTTTTGAAAATTCCGCGGCTACCTGTGCCGGAGTGGAAGCAGCCTATAATGCTCTGCAACGACGGGGTAAGGTGGAAGGAAACGTCAAGTTCATTACTTTTGCAGGTGACGGCGGCACCTATGATATAGGGTTTCAATCCCTGTCAGGTGCCATGGAACGCGGTCATGACATGGTCTACGTCTGTTATGACAACGAGGCTTACATGAATACCGGAATTCAGCGTTCATCTTCAACGCCTCGATTTGCTCGTACCACTACCTCGCCGGTAGGTTCTGTTCAGCCAGGCAAGAAACAGAATAAAAAGGATTTGACGGAGATTTTAGTTGCTCACCATATCCCTTATGTTGCTCAGACGGCCCCTTTAGGAAACTTCAGGGATTTACACATCAAATCTTATAATGCCATTTATACTAAAGGCCCTTGCTTTTTGAATGTATTGGCCCCCTGTCCTCGCGGATGGGATTACCCCATGGCCCGGCTTGCGGAGATAATTCAGCTGGCGGTGGATACCTGCGTCTGGCCCCTTTACGAAGTAGAGGAAGGAGTATGGCGTCTGACCTATATACCGAAGAAAAAGCTGCCGGTGGAAGATTTTCTTCGCCCGCAGGGCAGGTTCCGCCATATGTTCCAGAAAGGCAATGAGTGGATGATTGAAGAAGCGCAAAGATATGTAGATGAAAAATGGGAACGATTGCTGGAGCGCACCGGCGCTTAAACTTAAGCTAAGACTGGGAGTAAACCTAAAAAACATGGTATGATAAATTTTAATAAGGGAGGTTTTGCCTGTGGAACAGACCATGTTTACCAATGAGGTTATTTTATCCTGGCTTCAGTATTTTTCCCAGAACGTTGATATCAACCTGGCAAAAGTGAAGATGCTGGACATTACCGGGAAGAATAAGAACCTGATTCCGACTGTTATGAGCAATCGGGCCGTACTGGTCTTTATAGACGCCGGCCATCCGGACATCTTCTACGATATGTGGAATGCGGAACTGGGGGACTGTGATATCTGGTACAATGAGGGCTCAGATCCATCCGGCGAAATTAAGCACGACAAGCTCTCAGACATGATCAACCGCGGTATTAATGCCTCTGCCGCTATGTTGATTTTGAATCCCAATGCGGCCACGAATTATAAGATAGGCATAGAAAATAGCCGTTTCACCTGTGGTTCGGTTCAGTATGTGTGCCGGGAGGTTCGGGCTATTATAATGAGCAAGCTCAATCTGAGGGACCAGGATAATATATGTATAATCTCGGGCGAGAGCATCGCAGTGGAGGCTGCTATGATTGCTGCCGAGGGCAGTGTCATAGCGGTGGAATATGATCCTCGGGATCGGAAAACCATGAAAGAGAATGCCCAGAAATTTGGCCTGAAAAACGTGATAATCGTTGAGTCCCTGGAAGGTAATATCCTGGATAAGCTACCGGTGCCGGATCTGGCGTTTATAGTGGCTTCTCCCCGGATTGACAGTGAAATAAAAAGCCTTTTAGCCATTAATCCCCTGATGGATTTTGTTATCTACACCCTGGACTTCGAAATTCTTATGTCTATTCCTACTTTGTTTCAGGAAAATGGCCTGGAGCGCACTGAAACTATCCATGTAGCGGTATCGCGAGTTAACAGCAAAAAAATGGTGGAACCATTTCCAGCTCCCTGGCTAATCTCGGGCCGGAGGGTTAAAGGGTAATAATATGTTAATGCCACGGCGGCTAAATATAGCTGTGCAAACCCGGTAATATTAAACTTACTCCAAAAAGGGTAATAAGAACCAGCCCAAAGCCTATGAGTACCATAACGGCGCTCCTGCGACCTTTCCAATTGTAGGTATGGCGAGCATGAAGGTAGGCGGCATAGACCAACCAGGTTACCAGTGACCAGGTTTCTTTTGGATCCCAGGTCCACCAGTTACCCCAGACCTGTTCTGCCCAGATAGCTCCGGTGATGATGACCAGGCTTAAAAAGATAAAACCCAGGACTACCAGACGGTAAATTAATTGGTCTAAAGGCCTGAGCTCGATGACGGTAGCCCTGTTTTCCTGAAACATATATACTCCGGCCAGGCAA
>JAAZIE010000144.1 GCA_012510305.1 Bacillota bacterium
CCGCCTTTTTTAGCAAGGCATGCGCTTTTCGGTCATCCCGAGGGTGCAGACCGAAGGATCTCGGGCGTTGAGGCGGGGGCTGCATTAAAAACGCCAGGCAGTAGCATTGGTAGGAACCGGGCCGGATGAGACTCTTCACTGCGTTCAGAGTGACAGTTAAGAAATCAGGGTGGCGGTGAAGAAGTCGGGGTGGCTGTGGAGAACCCGAGACAGGGGTGAGGGCTTGACCGCCGGGCTTATCTCCCTTACGCGCCCCTTTGCTGCCGCCCCAACCGTAGGGGTCGGGCATGCCCGACCCGACCCCGGCTGCACAAACCGCTGCAGACCGCCTTTTTTAGCAAGGCATCTGCTTTATCGTCACAGTGCAAGCGAAACCTGCGGGTAAACCGCGGCGCTGTCTAAATAGAGCAGCCCCCGAACAAAGGTCGCAAGCCTGCTTAAATCCCCCCTGACCCCCCTTTTCCAAAGGGGGGGATCATGTTTTAGTTTTCCGTGGAGTGTATTGGGGTGCGTTGGGGTGTTTTTTCCTCCTTTCCTAAAGGGGGAGCGAGGGGGATTTGCCCAGCCTTCGCCGACCGTACTACAGAACTGTTTCTTTTCCAAATAGGGGGCGCGTTAAATCCCCCCTGGCCCGGATTGGAGGTTGGAAGTTGGATGTGGGAAGTTGGAGGGGAGAGGGGACAAGGGGTCGCCACCGTGGTGCAAGCGATGGCGAGAAATTTACCATAGCGACCTCCGGGCCGCGGGCCGGGCATGCCCCGCCCCTACGCATTTATACGGGGGCCGGGGGTAAATATTGATAAAAAGTACCGTTTAACCACGCCGGTACGGCAGCTCCGGCTTAACCCCCACGAAAAGCAGTATCGGCATCGCTAAAAACGTTGTATTTTGAGAACAATATGACTATAATGATCACAGCGGAAGGAGGTTCGATAATGCCAAACATCAAGCCGATTTCAGACTTAAAGGATTACCACGAGGTGCTGCGTTCATGCCGTGTGGGGGAACCTGTTTTTTTAACCAAAGATGGCAAAGGCCGTTACGTCCTTCTGGATATTCAAGAATACGAACGGCAGCAGGCGACAATTACGCTCTTGTCCAAGTTGGCCGAAGCAGAAAACGCAATCAAGACAGGAGAGGAATGGGAAACGCTCAATGACCTCAGTAAATCACTGGGGGGCTGAGAATGAGATGCAAAGTTAGAATCAGCCCTTTAGCGGCTAACGACCTGAACGATATTAAGGAGTACATTGCCGGGGATAACCCCCATGCTGCAGCAAAACTTGTTAATACCCTGCTTGCTGTAATCCAAAAGCTCGCTCACTTTCCCAAACTGGGATCTCCGCTATCATCGAAGATTAATATCCAAACAGATTACCGCTATCTTGTCTGTGAAACATACCTCATCTTTTACAAGATTGAGGGTGAATACATTTCAGTTTACCGGGTTTTAAACGGGGCGCGGGATTACCTGTCCATATTATTTGCTGATGACCTACCAAAAGGAGAAGGATGAGTGATAAGGTGGCTCCTCCTATCGATGGAGACTCTTCGCTGCGCTCGGTGACGCGGAGGAGGCTGAGGGCCTCTTTTCGGCCATCCTGAGGGTGCAGCCCGAAGGATCTGGCGCGGTAAGGCGGGGGCTTCGATGAAAACGCCGGGCAGTAGCATTGGTAGGAACCGGGCCGGATGAGACTCTTCACTGCGTTCAGAGTGACAGTTAAGAAATCAGGGTGGCGGTGAAGAAGTCGGGGTGGCTGTGGAGAACCCGAGACAGGGGGGAGGGCTTGGCCGCCGGGCTTATCTCCCTTACGC
>JAAZIE010000145.1 GCA_012510305.1 Bacillota bacterium
AAAAAGGCGATGTTCTGGCCGTGGCCCAGGTAGCCGCGGTGATGGCGGTAAAAGAGACGGGCCGGCTGATCCCCATGGCCCACCCGCTGAACATCTCCGGGGTGAACGTTGATTTTAACTTGAATGAAACCGAGAACAAGATCGAGATCGGGGTAAGGGTCAAGCTGACCGGCCAGACCGGGGTGGAAATGGAAGCGCTCACCGGGGTCAGCGCCGCCGCTTTGACGATCTACGATATGTGCAAGGCCATCGACAAAAGCATGCTGATCGGAAATATCCGGCTGCTGGAAAAAGAGGGGGGGCGTTCCGGCCGTTACCGCCGGCACGAAAAGAATGGGTGAAATCGCTGCGATCTTTAGCGGTACAAAAAGAGGCGGGCCGAAAGAAGAGGTGGAAAAAGCGGTTTTAATTAAAGACCGGGAACCGGAAAGAGACGGCCGCACCGGTTTCTTCCACCGGGTAAAGCTGCTCGCTGTTGAAAGCGCGGCCGGGATGCGCGCACCGGATCCCGGTGCCGTCCCGGAGGACTTTGCGGTAAACCTGGTCACCCGGGGCATCGACCCGGCCGGCCTGCCGGAGGGCACCCGCCTGCTGGCGGGTGCGGAGGCGATCTTGAGGGTAAGCAGAACCGGCAAAGAGCGCCGCGCTCACCGGGCGCTCCAGGCCTCTGCGGGCAACCGGGTTGCACCGCACGGGGAGATCTTTGGCGAAGTGCTCCGCGGCGGCCCGGTTCGGCGCGGCGACAGCCTGCGGGTACAACCCCGCCACCGCTTCGCCGTCATCACCGTGAGCGACAAGGGCGCTGCCGGAGAGCGTGCCGATAAAAGCGGGCCTTTGCTGGGCGAACTGCTGCGGCCCTGGGGCGATGTCGACTTCAGCTTGATTGTTCCCGACGAGCGAGCCGCTCTCGTTACGGAGCTGCGCCGCATGGCCGAAAAGGAAATCGACGCCGTCTTTACCTCCGGGGGCACAGGGCTGGCGCCGCGCGATATCACGCCCGAGGCCACCCTGGAGGTAAGCGAAAGGCTGGTGCCGGGAATCGCCGAGGCGATGCGCCGGGAAACCTTTTCCGCCACCCCCCGGGCTGCGCTGTCCCGCGCTGTAGCCGGCATCAGCGGGCGGACGCTCATCGTCAACCTGCCCGGCAGCCCCCGGGCGGTGCGCCAGTGCTTCGCCGTGCTCGAGCCGATTCTCGGCCACGCCCTGGAGACGCTCACCGGGCGCAGCAGTGAATGCGGCGCAGAATAAAATTGAATTGCAGGGGCGATCAATGGAGCTTTTTTTTGACAGCTGGGAACAGCATTTGGGCGATATTTTAAGCCGGCTTGCCGGACTCGAGTTAAATGCGGAATTTTTGCCCCTGCAGCTTGAAACAATCGGCAACGTTTACACTTTGGCAGTGCGGTGGCTGCTCCCGGTGTTGGGTGCGGCCATATTATTTCACTGTATCGGTGCGCTGCTCCGCCCCGGAAAAGATAAAACGCCGCGGGGCTACCTTTACCTGGCCGGCGGCTTGCGCCTCCCGGTTACCAGGTGGGAAAATTTAATTGGCAGGAGCAAATATTCTGATATTGTGATCAATGTTCCCACCATCTCCAGAAGCCACGCCGCGCTCACATACCGCGGCGGCGAATGGTCCATTGTAGACCTGGGTTCCAAGGGCGGAATGGAGATTAACGGCATCGAGATCGATAAACAAAGGATCGTCTGCTACGGCGATACCATCTCCCTGGCCGGCATGGAGATGACCCTGCTCCCGGCCGGGGCGGGGCCTTCCAGGCACCGGCAGGATCCCCATCGACCGGCTCTGCCCGGGCCGGTCAGCCACGGGACCACCCTCTTCCTGATCATTTTATTCCAGGTGCTGGGGGCAGTTCAGATCGGCCTCGCCGAAGGTTTCGCGAGCCCGGCGGTGCCGGCGGCTTTTCTTCTCCTCATCCTCCTGGAATGCCTGCACTACGGGAT
>JAAZIE010000146.1 GCA_012510305.1 Bacillota bacterium
AAATACACCAGGCGCTCTCTCTAACCGCAACCCGGCCGGTAGAGACTCTTCGCTGCACTCGGGGTGACCGTGAAAAAGTCAGGGTTACGTTTAAAGGAAGCGAGAGGTGGATGCGAGCTATCTGATGACCCCGGGCCCTCCCATTTACGGTTTAAGGACCCTTTACACGTGTAGACGTTTTATTTACACTGTAGCGTTATCTGTACGCCCCAAGATGCCTGGGCCGGGCGACCCATGGGTCGCCCCTACAGGTTTTCGTGTTAACCGGTGTGTTCAGTGAGAAGGCCTTGTCCCCTCCCACCTCCAACTTCCCACCTCTAACCTCTAATCCAGGCCGGTAGAGACCCTTCGCTGCGCTCGGGGTGACGCTGTGGGGGGAAGCCTTTTAGCTCCCCCCCGACACAATAATCGTACAAAGCTTCCTTAAGTCCCTTCTAATGGGGCTGCTCTTGACAACTTTGGAGACAGCCCCGCGGTTGGCCTCTGAAGATAAAAAAAGGTGACAGGAGGTACGTCCCCCTGTCACCCCATGTAACCTCTGTCTCGCGGGATTAACGCTTGGAGAATTGTGGCGCGCGGCGGGCTTTTTTCAAGCCGTATTTCTTGCGTTCCTTCATCCGCGAATCGCGGGTCAGGTAACCGTTCCGCTTAAGCACGGCACGGTAGCTCGGTTCGGCCAGCACCAGCGCCCGGGCAATACCGTGGCGAATAGCGCCGGCCTGCCCGGAGAAACCGCCGCCATGAACCCTGGCAATAATATCAAAACGATCCAGGGTTTCAGTGGCCTCCAGCGGCTGACGGACAATAAGTTTCAGCGTTTCCAGGCCGAAATACCGGTCCATCGGTTTCCCATTGATTGTAATTTGCCCGCTGCCGGGAATTAGCCGTATCCGGGCCACTGATTCTTTTCGCCGCCCGGTAGCAATAAATTGTACTTTACTCAAGAGCAGCTTCCTCCTTCATTGTATCCGGCCCTTCCCAGATCAAGGGTTTTTGTGCTTCATGGGGATGCTCTTCGCCGCGATATACACGCAGCTTCTTTAACATCGCCCTTCCCAGGCGATTGTGGGGCAGCATCCCTTTGACCGCAAGATAAATTGCTCTTTCGGGATTTTTAGCCATCATCGTTTCGTAGGTGGTCGTCTTCAGTCCGCCGGGGTAGCCGGAATGACGGTAATGTATTTTTTGTTCCAATTTTTTTCCCGTCAAGACCGCCTTGGCTGCGTTGAGCACAATGACGTGGTCCCCGGTGTCGATATGCGGCGTATAAATGGCCTTGTGTTTTCCCCTCAGCAACCGCGCTACTTCTGTGGCCGTCCGGCCCAGCGCGCGACCGGCGGCATCGATAATATACCAGCGGCGTTCGATCTGATGGGGTTTGGCCATGTAAGTATTCTGCATTACGTTTCCCCCTTACTCCATTGGGCGCAAAACAAATTGTAATACACCCTCCTGCTGCTGTCAAGCAAAAGCAAAAATAACCCTTGAGACCCCGGATCAATCTCGCTAATAGATCACTTTCTCCAAACAAAGCCCCTGCGGCGGCGCAGTGGGACCGGCTGCCTCGGGGCGCTCACCGGAGAGCGCCGCGGCTATATCTTCAGGCTCGAGCCTGCCCCGGGCTACCCGCAGCAGGCTCCCCACCAGCATCCGGACCATGCGATAAAGAAAACCGCTGCCTTCAAAGGTAAGCACGATGATCTCCTTTTCGGGAAACTCGGCCAGGCCGGCGCGGTAAAGGGTCCGCACGGTGCTGCGGACGGAGCTGCCGGTTACCCTGAAAGCGCCAAAATCGTGAGTTCCTTCGACCAGCTTGGCTGCTCTTTCAGCCGATTGCCTGTCGAAAACCCCTGGAAAGTGATAGGCAAACCGGCGCCGCATCACCTGCGGATAGAAAGCCCGATCCAGCGTATAGCGGTAAACCTTCCCCTTTGCACTGGAGCAGGCATGAAAGCCCGGAGCAGCCGTTTCGGCTTTTAAAACCACGATATCCGGCGGCAGCAGAACATTTAGCGCCGCCGGCAGCTTGCTGCAGGGAATCTCAAAGGGGGCCCGGTAATGAACCACCTGTCCCAGCGCATGAACCCCCGCATCGGTGCGTCCGGCGCCGGTAACCCGCAGCGGTTCTTTGTAGATTACAGCCAGCGCTTTCTCCAGCTCGCCCTGGATCGTCGGTGCATTTTTTTGAACCTGGAAACCGCCGTAGCCGGTTCCATCATAGCTCACCTTGAGAGACAGATCACTCATTTTTATCGCTCACTCTTCCCGGTCAGGAACCGGTTTTTTCAGGATGCCCTAAAGGCCGGTGAGTACAACCGCGGCCAGGGCTGCGCCGGCCAGCAGGAGAACCGCCCAATCGGCGGCGCGGATCTTTTCTTCATGCATCCGCGTCCGCGCGGCGCCGACACGGTAACCCCGCGCCTCCATGGCCAGGGCCAGCTCATCGGCCCTGCGAAAAGCGCCGATAAAAAGGGGCACCATCAGCGGGGCAAATTTGCGGGCCCGGCTGAAAAAACCGCCCTCAAAATCTGCACCGCGGGCCTGCTGCGCCCTGAGCAGGCGCTGGCTCTCCTCCGCAATCGTCGGTATAAAACGCAGGGCGATGCTCATAATGACGGCGATCTCCCCGGCGGGAAAGCCGAGGCGCCCCAGCGGCCTCATAAAATATTCCATGCCCTGGGCCAGGTCCAAAGGGGAAGTGGTCAGGGTGAGGAGCAGGGACATCAAAACAAGCCCCACCAGCCGGGCAATCATGAACAGCCCTGCGCTCACCCCCTCCTGCTCTATCGTCAGCGTTCCCAGGCGCAGCAGGACCACCCCGCCCTTGGTGAAAAAGAAATAGAGCACCGCGGTAAAAATAACAATATAGACGATGGGGCGAAGCCCGCCGACAAGGTAACGAAAGGGAATCCGCACGGTGGCCACCGCTACCAGCAAAAGGATTAACAGCAAACCCAGCCCGGCAAAAGTCTGCAGCATAAACAGGATCACCAGAAAAAGAAGCAGCACCAGCAGCTTTATCCGCGGGCTCAACCGGTGCAGAAAGGAGCTGCCTGGAAGATAACGCCCCAGGGTAACGCTGTGGTTCAAGGCCGGGCCACCTTCTTTCGCCAGGCGTTGATCTCCCGCCGGGCTTCCTCGATGGAATAAAGCACCGGGGAGAAGGGAAGCCCCGCCGCGATCAGTTCGTGCATCAGGAGCATCACCGGAGGCAAGGAGAGGCCGCAGCGGTGCAGCTCCTCCGCTCGCGAAAATATCTCCCCCGGGGAGCCCTCCATCAGCAGCCCGCCCCGGTCAAGGACCAGGTAATAATCGGCCAGCGAGGCGACCCGGTCCAGCCGGTGGGTTACCACGACCACGGTAAAGCCCGGGCGGCGGTTAAGCTGCTGCAGCAGGGCAAACAGCTTGCGCTGCCCCGCCTGATCCAGGCCGGCGGTGGGTTCGTCCAAAAGAAGCAGCCGGGGCTGCATCGCCAGGACCGCCGCTATCGCTGCCAGGCGCTGCTGCCCGGCACTGAGCTGGAAAGGCGATCTTTGCAGCAGGGCCGGATCATCCAGGCCCACCTGCTGCAGCGCCTGCTCCACCCGTTCTTTCACTGTCCCGGGCGGCAGGGCAAAGTTGCGCGGCGCAAAGGCAATTTCGTCGTAAAGGGTTTCACAAAAAAATTGCCTTTCGGGTTCCTGGAAGACGAGGCCGACCCGGCGACGCAGCTCCCGCAGTTCGCGGCGCCGGTACTGCAGGCGCCGCCCGTCGATAAAAATAGCCCCTTCGGTGGGCCGGAGCAGTCCGCCCAAAAGCTGCAGCAGGGTTGATTTGCCCGATCCGGAAGGGCCCAGCAGCACGGTGAAGCTGCCCCGATCAATGCTCAAATCTATTTCTCGGAGCGCCTCTACCTTGAAAGAGGTTCCCGGCATGTAGGTATAGCTTAATTTTTTTGTGCATATAAGCATAGCTGCACGGCCAACTCCCGGTTATGTAGTATCCCCCCCGGCAGCGGCATACCGTCCCGGCGAAGCAGGTAGGCCAGCTCTCCTGCAGCGGTGCTGCCGAGGCCGAGGGATCGTAAAAGCGGCAGATCGCTTAATATATCATTGGGGGGGCCTTCTTTCAGCAAAAGTCCATTTTCCAAAAGAAGCACCCGCCCGGCCAGCGCAGCCTCTTCCGGGTAATGGGTCGCCTGGATCACGGTAATCCCCTGTTCCCGGTTCAGACGCTGCACTGCTTCCAGGAGCACCGCCTGGCCCGCCGGATCGAGCATAGCCGTGGGTTCATCCAGAAGCAGGCAGCGGGGACGCAGCGCCAAGAGTCCGGCCAGGGCCACTCTCTGCTTTTCACCGCCCGAGAGCTGATGCGGCGGGAAACCGGCCCGGTGGGCGATCCCCAAAAGTTCCAGGGCGGCCGCTACCCGGCGGCGAATCTCAGGCGGGGGCACAGCGCGGTTCTCCAGGCCAAAAGCGACATCTTCTTCCACCGTGGTGCCCACGATCTGGTTGTCGGGGTTTTGAAAAATCATGCCGCAGAGAGAACGGATCTGCGGAATGCAGTGATCGTCCGCCGTGGAGAGGCCGTCGACGAAAACCGCGCCCCCGGTGGGACGGAGCAGGGCGTTGAACTGTTTCAACAGCGTGCTCTTGCCCGATCCGTTTGCCCCCATCAGGGCGATATATTCACCCGCACATACTTCAAGGTCGATCTCTTTTAAAGCGGGGCGGGAGCTTTCGGGCTGCCCCGGGTAGACGAAGGTCAGTTTTTTTGTTTCCAACAGCACTGCAGCCATCTATCCAAAAGACCTCTCCCTGTTAAATTCGGACAGCCGCTTCTTCCCCCTTCCCCTCGGGGACGGGGGAAGGCCGGTCAGAGCAAATAGCTACAATATTACAAAATTGAGAGGGCTTGGCAAGGCCCGCCCGCTGCGGTGCTGCTTGCTTCTCCTCTCAATTCCATGTTATGAACCGGTGGAGCGGCCGCCCCTGGTTGAATTATCAATCGACAAGCTCGATGATCACCATGGGGGCGCTGTCACCGCGACGCGGCCCCAGGGGAATGATGCGGGTGTATCCGCCTTCTCTCGCTTCACACCGGGGACCGATCTTTTCAAACAGCTCCTTGACCACGGTTTCATCGTACAGGTTCGCCAGGACCTGGCGCCGCGCTTGCAGATCGCCCTGCTTCGCCAGGGTGATCATTTTCTCGGCAGCCGGCCGGATCGCTTTTGCCTTGGCGGCGGTTGTTTTGATCCGCCCATTTTTCAGCAAAGCGGTCACCTGGCTGCGGAGCAGCGCCTTTCTGGGTCCGCTTTTCCGGCTAAGTTTTTGATA
>JAAZIE010000147.1 GCA_012510305.1 Bacillota bacterium
CTACCAGGACCGTGCCGATTATGGAAACAGGAATATGCCAGCGGATCTGTTTCTTGTAGAGCAGGTAGATTCCACCGATAATCAAGGCCAGCGCCGAGGTCTCACCCAGGGCGCCGCCCGGAGAGGCGATCAGCATCTGGGAGAGGCTCAGCTGGCCCAGGGCGCCCTGCTTCATCAACGCCAACGGGGTCGCCTGCGTGATCACGTCCAGTTTGCCGAAGAATGGACGCAGCGCCGCAAATGAGGGGTTGATCCAGACATAGACGGGGGCGAGCAGGGTCACCGCTACCAGGCCGAAAAGAGCGGGGTTAAAGCGGTTCCAGCCAAGCCCTCCCATCAGTTCTTTGGCGATACCCACGGCAAAAAAGGCCGCGAGAACCGCAGTCCACCATGAGGTTCCCGGCCTTAAGCAAAGGGCCAGCAGCAGGCCGGTAACGAGCGCGCTGCAATCATAGAGCGTCGCCTTTTTTTTCATAACCTTGCGAAAGAGCAGTTCAAAAAGGACCGCCGATACCATGCAGACGGCAATCAAAAAGACGGCGTAAAATCTGTACATGTAAATAGCGAAGAGAGTGATCGGAATAAGCGCGATCAGAACATCTTTCATCGCCCCGGGCACCGATTCTTCCGAGTGGAGGTGCGGCGATGTGCTGATCGTCAATCGCATATCTTTTCCAGGCATCTTTTACCTTTCCCTCCTTAAACAAACGATAAGATTAAGCGGGTATTTCGTGTTTGCCGGTTACTTCGCCGCTGCTTTTGCCGCAGCGATCTCTTTTTTGGTTTGCCGGACAAACTCAACCATGGGCCGGTGGGCCGGGCAAACGTAGGTGCAGATCCCGCATTCGAAACAATCGATGGCGCCCCATTCGGCGGCCTTGTCAAATTCGCCCAACTCGGCATAGTAACCGATATAGTTGGGGTAGAGGAACATGGGGCAATGGTCCACGCATTTACCGCAGCGAACGCAATCGGAATGCTCGGTTTCGACAACCATGGCCGGGGTGAACAGCAGAATTCCGCTGGTACCCTTGACTACGGGTACATCCAGCCGTGACTGGGCCCATCCGGTCATGGGGCCGCCCATGATCACCTTGCCCACCTGCTCCGGGGGCATCGCCGGGTCGCTTTCCGCATCAACCGGAGCTCCTTTAACCCCGCCGCGCTCTTTGATCACATGGCCGATCGGGGTACCCAGCTTGACCCTGATGTTGCCGGGTTCGGCGGCGGCATCGCCGCTCAGGGTGAGGACCCGCTCGATCACCGGTTTGCCCAGGCGGCAGGCTTCGTAAACCGCGATCGCGGTAGCCACGTTTTGCACGACCACGCCTACCTCCAGCGGCAGCTTGCCCGGGGGCACGGCGCGGTCCAGGGCTGCTCTGATCAGCTGCTTTTCAGCGCCCTGCGGGTACTTGACCTCCAGGGAAACTAGAGACATGCCTTCTTCTCCGGCAATCTTCGCCTGCAGAGCTTCGATGGCATCGGGCTTGTTCACCTCTACGCCGAAAACGACGTTGGGTGCATCCACCACCTTGGCGATCAGCCTGGCGCCTTCGACCAGGGCGTCGGTCTGCTCCAGCATCGCCTGGTGATCGC
>JAAZIE010000148.1 GCA_012510305.1 Bacillota bacterium
GAGGACAACTTCATAATAGGTCTTGTAGAGCTCGCTATTATATTGAGCGCTTAAGGTGACGGGGGCGCTTTCGCCTCCCCCCGCTTCGAGGGCAATATATTCATCCTGGCGCCCGGCCGTCTTCCGGGGATCGTTTTCCGGCGTCAAGAAGTTGAGGGAGTAAATCCTTATCTCCACCGCCTGGGGGGGATGTTGAAACATCTGTTCATTAAGCTCGTCGGCGGCGTAGCCGCTCTCGTCAGAAACGATGCCGTAGGCTTCGTACGGATCCTGCCATTTCGCCGCCGCCGGGGCTTGCACGGGCGGGTAAAGAGCGAGAGTCAGAAGAGGCAAAAGCAAAATCAGTGGGATAAATTTTTTCATGCCGCCGGCACCGCCTTCGGGTTTTTGTATGGTTGGTGCGAACAGTCTATGTTTTGAACTGGTTGCGCTATTCCAAAAGGGCATCATCAAAATCGTCCCGGAGGGCGGTAAAGGCCGGCTCCACAGCGGCGCTCTCACCGGCCCGGCACCGCTGCCCGGCCCGGGAGAGGTACTCCTGCATAAGAAGCTCCAAAGCCGCCCTGGCCGTCAGATCCCACCCCGCTGCATAAGCGAAACAGGTGAGGTTAACCCGGGCGAGGCATGCCTCGCCCCTACAAATTTCACCATTTCAGCATTTCAGCAGCGGAGATTGGCACCGGGGGCAATAATCCCCGCTAATATCGCAAACCCGGTTGCAGACGATGCAGAGAATGTAGTCGTCCCCGCTCTTGTCATACTTCTCGTACGTTTTAAACCCGGCGTGGTGGCGCACCCGGTCACCGATTTGAAAATAGCTGTGAAAGAGATCGCTTTTAGCGGTCTTGAGCCGGTGTATTTTTCCGTCATCGCCGCGGATCACTACCGTGTAGATATAGTAATCATCGCTATAGCTCCCGCCCTGGCTGTCTTCCCGGATCGTGCTCTTTTTCTGCACTCTTTTATCCTCCACCGTGCCGTCCCAGGTCTTGCTCCTTTTTCGAGCCAGGGTCACCAGGGCTGCGCTGAGCAGGGCGCCCCCGGCCAGGGCCAGCCCGATATAGAGAGACTGGGGATTATCCATCTCCGTGCCGGCCTCGCCGGCGATATAGAAACCGACGATGAAACCCAGGGCCAGGATCAGGGCAAAGATGACCGCCGAGCGGTTCAACCGGCGAAGGTGCCGGGCAAAAGCGGGGTCGTCGATCTTTGGCGAAAAACCGACCAGGGGCCCCCCGTCGCCGGCAGGACCGGCTTCCGGTTGCTGCACCAGCACACTGCCGCAAGAGCGGCAGAATTTCGCCTCCTCACCGGCGACGGCGCCGCAAGAAGGACAATGCATAGCCACACCACCTTTTTTAAATTTAAAAAAGCGATCCGCCGGTTGGCGGTGCCCGGGGAAAAGCCCGGCCTGCTGCCGGCTCATTCTTTTTTGCATGAAGGGCTCTTCCTGTACTTAAAAAAAGGATAACGCTCTTGACGGGTCAAGTCATCACACCAAAAGGGTGAAATAGCGCAAAATCCCCTCACCCTTTTCGGGTGAGAGGAGGCGGGATGGAAAAATGGCCCTGTTTCAATCAGGGGGTATGGCGGTTTTCTCTGAAAGCCAGGTCGATCAGCTCTCCCCGGCTCTGGATATCACACTTGCCGTAGATATTTTTCACATGGGTTTTGACCGTGTTTTCGCTGATGGAAAGTTCCCCGGCAATTCTCCGGTAGGTCTTCCCATGCAGGAGCAGGGCGGCCACCTCTTTTTCACGTTCCGAGAGCCCCCCCAGCCGGGCCAGGCGCTCACTGACCTGCTTCTCTTTGGCGGGCGGTGATATTTCGGCCAGGGCCGCATAAAAAGCGCGGTCATCGAGCAGCACGGAAAGGTAGCGGTAAAGCAGGGGCAAAATAACCAGGGTGGCGCAGACCACGGACAGGGCGATGGCGGTGGTGCTTTGATCGGGCAGCCCGGCGGCGATCAGCAGATCCCCCACGACCCCGCCGATGAAGACACCGGCTACATTTGCCGATAAGCCGATCCCTAGAATTTTGGCCGGGTTGGCGCTCAGGTCCAGCATTTCACCGAGGATGCTCCACCAGAATAGATCGCAGGCGCCGCAGGCGCCGAGCATGAGCGTGTTCACCACCAGGTAGCTAAAGGCCGAGCGATCGAGGATCATGAAAGCGATAAAAGAGAGGCCGATGGCAGCTATGGCCGTATAGAGAATATAGCCGCGGCCAATTTTTCGGGAAAACTTAAGCATCAGGTAAAGGCCGGCAATGTAAGGCAGAGCCCAGTACCAGCTGGCCAAACTGGACAGGTGGCTGAAAGACGGGTTTAAAACGTGGTACATCAACCCCGAGTTAATCGTAATAACCAGAACGAAGAGGCACAAAAGGGCCAGGGGCTTGGCCACATCGGGGGGGACGGTTCCCGGCTGAGTGGAGGCGGGGATAGAAGAGGGAGGGTCTTCCGGGGGCAGCCGCAGTGCAAAAAGAAAAGAACCCCCCAGAAAAAACATCGCCAGGGCCAGGCCCAGGTAAGGTGAAAAGTGGACGGCGGCAACGTTCAAACCGATCATCAGAATATTGGAAAAGATCAACCCGGTGGCGGCAACTTTGATCCGTTCGTATTTGGGAGCGCTGCTTTTAAAATAATAGCCCCACCCGGTGATGCTGGCGGCAATAAAAAAAGAGCCGGTTACAAGGGCCGCATTCCACAGGGCGGAGGGAGGGGCAAAGAAGACCGCCGAAAGGATCATGCAGATAGCGGTAGAGCAGAGGATGAGGCGTCTTGCTGTTTTTTTGGACCTGATCAGAAATCCCCAGAACAGCAGCCCCGCCGCCGTAGCGGCAACCGCACCGATAACCAGCCCACCGGTGTCGAGGGCGTGTTTGCCGGCTATTTCAGACAATAGCCGCCCTTCAAAAGGAAGCGCCAGCAACCAGGAAGAAAACAGCACAAAAACTGTAATTGACAACCTTCGCTCATGCATGGGTGAAAAACGGCGGACCCGGCCACCAGTCATATTGTAGAACTCCCCGATTAATGGAACACAGCTCCACACCCCCGGTCTGCAACCAGAACCAAGAGCTCATACAAAAGATGCCGGCAGTGTGAGGATAATTATATCTTACAGGAAACAGGGAGCCATTTCAAGGTTTAACGGCACAGACCGGGGCCGGAGCCCTTCCGGTGCACAATTTAATTGCCGGGGAGCTGTTTTGAACAGGCGGCCGGAGCCCTGGACTGCAACCCCGGTGGAGGGGCGGGGATAGTCCGGGTCGATGGAACCGGCCCCGCCGCCAACCCGGAGCGCATGATCCCGGGGATCTTTTTATTTCAACAGAGGGCATTTGCACTGGAAACAGTAGTCGTTGGCGATACTGTTAAAGCTTCCGCAGGCGTTGCAGGGAAGGTGTTCCGCCCCGCGCTTATCGTATTTCTCCAGTGTTTTTAGCTTTGCATGATGGCGCACCCGATCGCCGATCTGGTAATAGTCGTACAGCGCTTCACCGGTTACTTTTACTTTATGCTTTCTGCCGCTGTCGCTGCGGACGTAGATAAAATAGACGAGATAGCTGGAACCGGTTTCGTGATCTTGAGTCCTTCTCTTTATCTTTTTGTCCTCCACCGTGCCGTCCCAGGTCTTGCTCATTTGACGCCCCAGAAAGTTAAAAAAAGCGATGGCCAGAAAAAATATCCCGAGAAGGATCCCGATGATGATGGAGCCGGGATTGCTCATCCCGGTGCCGATTTCACCGTAAATGAAGAAACCGACAATAGAGAGAACTGCCAGGATCAGCGTGATTACAGTAAAGTAACGCCCCGTTTTTTTAAGGTAGCGGGAGAAAGCCGGATCTGTGATTCTTAACGAATAGCCTACACCGGGTCCTTTTGCGGCGGCGCTCATATAAAAACCTCCTTCATTAATGATATTTATTGATCGGGAGCAGCTCAATAGTCCGATTTTTGGACCTCAAATTAAATATATCAGTTCGGCAGGCCGGGGTCATCACACAAAAAGGGTGAAACAGTAAAAATATCGCTCACCGGATCTAGTATACATTGCCCGGTGAATTGTTCCGGTAGGTATTGTCTTTGGGGGAATTCCGAATACGTGAATCCTTGCTCACCCAGACAGCGCCGCCTTTGGCGGAAGCGGTATTGTCTTCAAAAATATTGTTCCGCACCTCGGCCTTTGACCGATAGTTGATCACCAATCCTCCCCCATTTTTTTTGGCTTTGTTGCCGGCGATGTTGTTGTCTTCAATGAGAATATCGTCTACCCGCCTCGCCAGCATTCCTGCACCCACCTTGGCTTTGTTGAAGCGGATCCGGTTATTTTTAATCTTTGCCTTGGACATATGCGCTATATAAAGCCCCCCGCTGGTATTTGATGAGCTGTTGTAGCTGATCTCATTATCGCTGATCACCGGGTCGCACATCATCGCAACCAGGATCCCGCCGCCAAAATCAGCACAGCTGTTATTTGTAATTTTATTATTTTTGATGGTAGGAGCTGACTTGTACCAAACAGCAACACCGCCGCCGTATCCGCCGGAAATATTGCGATCAACGATATTTTCTTCAATCAAGGGCGATGAGCTGTCCAAAATAGCAATGCCCGCACCCACACCGAACAGTTTTTTCCCCGAATTTTTGACGCTGTTGCCTCTGATAATATTGTTTGTTATCGTGGGGGAGCTGCCGCCGGTAATGAGTATACCGCCCCCGTATTGCCGCTCAAACTTGAGACGACTTCCATCGTAGGAGGTGATATCGAACCGCTTTCTGGTCCCGCTGCCTCCGGTGATCGTAAAGCCGGTCAGCACCGCCCCGGAACTTTCACCACTTTGAAAAGTTACCACTGTTCCATTGGAGTTTCCATCGAGGATAGTCTCAGCAACCACGTCCGGATTATGGGGTTCCGTGCTCTCCAGCGTAATATCTTTACCCTTAAAGTCTATATTTTCATAGTAAGTCCCCGGTTTAACCGTAATAACCTCGCCATCACGGGAGCTGTTGATTGCTTCCTGAATGGTGGAATGGCTGTCCGGTACAACGATGTTGTCGCTGTACTCTTCCGCCTCAGCCCCGGTATCCGGTGCTGATACCTTCTCGGTTTCAGCCTCCGCTTCCCCATCTTCCCCGGCAGCTTCCCCCGTGCCGGGGGAAAGCAGATCGGGATAACAAAAATAGATCACCGCACCGGCACCGGCACCGGCCAGCAAAACAATAGCGAGCATGA
>JAAZIE010000149.1 GCA_012510305.1 Bacillota bacterium
GGACAAGCGCAAGCCCGAAGAGAAATATATCGGCATGCTCGTAGAGATGCTCGGCATCGGAGACCGGCTCAATCACCTGCCAAGCGCACTTTCGGGCGGCCAACAGCAGCGCGTGGCCATCGCCCGGGCTCTGGCCAACAACCCGGCCATCCTCTTCGCCGACGAGCCCACGGGGAACCTTGACGGCAAATCGGGCCAGGAGGTGCTGGCCCTGCTCAAATATGCCGGCAAAGAGCTGGGCGTAACCCTGGTCCTGGTAACTCATGACCTGAGTATCGCCGAGCAGGCCGGACGGATCATCACCCTGGAGGACGGTGCGGTAATCCACGACAGCGGGCAGCGGGGCGGCGGCGATGATGCAGTCCCGGTAAGTGAGCGCTGAGGTGATGAACATGAAAATAAATCTGAACATCGGTGCGGGCCCCCTGATACTTATCCTGGTCGCCATTACCTGCTTGGTCCCTGCCGCCGGCGCTGTTGCTGCGGGGGAAGGGCCGCTGACCATCGACAGCAGACATGTGTACGAGGGGATGGCGAAAAGCTACGCCGAGGGCTACCTGCCCGGAGTGTCCGGGGGTACAGCAACTGTGATCCTGCCCCTTCTCTCCGACAGCGTGACCGGTCCGCTGACCGTATCGGTCAACCTGGGCGATCCCTCCCTCTCTCCCTTCGTCTACCGAAATTATGAGAAGATGTTTACCAAAGAGAGCTGCCCCTTTGACGGCGGCAGCAACGAATATTACCCCGTTCAATTTTCACTGGAACTGACCAAAAACCGCATCAATGGCTGCTACCCCGTCACATTCACGGTGCGGGGAACTGATACCGGGGGCGGTGAAACTTTTGCGCAAGACTTCACGCTGTATGTAAACATCAGCGACGGCGCCGCTCCTCCCGGTTCCGAGCCGGCGCCGCCCTCCGGGCCCGAACCGGCTCCGGAACCGGCATCACAGCCCAAGCTCATGGTGGTCAGCTACGCGCTGCAGGGGGGGCAGCTGGCGGCGGGCGAAAAAGCGTCACTCACTGTGACGGTGCGCAACACCAGCAGCAGGCAGCAGGTGAAGAATATCAAGCTCTCCTTTGCCGATGAGAGCGGCGAAATCTGGCCCGAGGGCACCGGCGCAACATACTGCGCCCAGATCGGTGCGGGCGGCGCCTACACCTGGAAATTTGCCGTGAACGCCCTGACCACGGCTCAATCCAGGCCCCACCCGGCGCTGATCACCATGGAATACGAGGACGGCATGGGACAGCCTTACAGCACCTCCGATCGGATCATCCTGCAGCTGCGCCAACCGGTGCGGCTGGAATATGAGGAGCCGTCCCTGCCCCCCCGGGTAACGCAGGGCGACACGGTCCCTTTTTCGATGACACTGATGAATCTGGGCAAAAGCACCATCTACAACGTGTTGCTTAAATTCGAGATTCCCGGCCTCGCCGGCGGCGGTGGGGTGCTTGTGGGCACCATCCCCCCCGGTGAATCGCAGTCGGGAGCGACAAACTTTCGCGTGGATAGCGATCTGCCGAGCGATGTTTCCGGCACGCTGACCCTCTCCTACGAAGATGATTACGGCGAATCTTACGAAAAAGAGATTGCCCTGGCCACCACCATTGAAAAAAAGATAGAGACACCCCCGCCCTCCGGCGGTGACAAGGATGCCGACTCGCCCGTCCCCCCATGGATCTTCTGGGCGAGCGGAGCAGTCCTGCTCCTGGCTGCAGCCTTTTTAGGCTTCCGCTGGTACCGGGCCAGAACAGCCGCTGAAGAAGACGAAAGGCGACTCTGAGTCAGGGGGACTGAGTCAGGGGGACGGTGACTTTGACTCACTCAGAAGACGGAGCTCTACAGGATGAACCGGGACCAAGCACCGAAGCAACCAAAGTGGGACAAGAGGGTACGTCCCTGTTGTCCCACTAAAGCGAGACCCCTCGCTCCGATAGGTTGACAGACGCATAAACCAGAGGTACAGAATTGGCAGGGGGTACAGTTGATGAATCGAAAATTCTCCATAAACTCCATTGCCCTGGGCAATATCCGCCGGCGGCGCGGCAATTACCTGCTGCTCATCTTCGGTATTGTGCTGGCAATATACTTTGTGGCCGCGGCGCTGTTCTTCGCCGACACCATGTTCACCTCGCTGCGGGAACAGCACTACAAGCGTCTGGGCACGCAGGATGCCATTATCTTAAACTGCGGCGGAGCACCGCTGGAGGATCTGGTCACAGGGGGGATCTTTTCGGAGTTCGGCCAGACTGAAATAATGGGCTATGCCCTCCCCGAAGATGAGAACCCGGAGAACGGCTTTTCCCTGGCCCGCTTTGATGAAACCGCCCTGAATTTGTTCCGCCTGAAGCCGCTGGAGGGGCGGCTACCTGAGAAGTCCGGCGAGATCGCCCTGGAACAGGGCGCCCTGGCGCGGCTGCGTTTAAGGGCAAAGGTGGGCGACAGGATCACTTTGACTCTGCTCATCCCCGACGGCAACGCTTTTATGGCTGAACCAGTGAAAAAAAATTATGTTCTGGTGGGAATCCTGCCTAACAGGCTGATTCATCACCAAAACCGCTATGCCCTCTCTGTACCGGCCTATGATGATTATCCCGCCGGCTTGCTTTCCGATGAGGAACAGATCGAGCCCGGCGGCCGGGCGGTGCTAAATTGCTATGGACGTTATGCCGGCAACGGCGACGGCGCCTTCGAAGAACTAAGTGAGTTTTGCAACAAGCACAACATCGTCAATGAGCTCGGCTGGCCCGGTGTGCTGGAGACGCGCTACCGCCTCTTTGCCGGCAGCTACGGATCCGCCGGTGACGATTCTATTGTGCTCACTTCCATATTCTTCGCCATCATCGCCCTGGTCCTGGTGGGCGCCGCCTGCCTGGGCATCATCAACGCCTTTACCGCCGACCTCGATTCGCGCAAGCGCCAGATCGGCCTCTTGCGCGCCGTGGGGGCGACGCAGCGGCAGATCCGCGCCATCTACGGCCGAGAGGCGATCCTGTTAGCCTCCTGCTCCATCCCTCCTGCTTTGGCCCTGGCCGCCCTGACGGTGGGCGGAATCACCGCCATGCTGGGTGACAGCTATACTTTCCGCTTGAACGTTCCTGTCTTACTTGCTGTCGCTGCGGCAGGCGTGCTCTGTGTCAGGCTGGCGGTGGCGATCCCCCTGCGCAAGGCCGGCAGGATCCCGCCCATGCAGGCGATCCGTGATGTGGAGATCATCCGCAGGCTCAAGCGAAGCCGGGTGCAAAGCCGGCGATTTTTCAATGTGCCCCGCCATCTCGCCCGCCGCAGGGTCACCCTTTACCGGAGCAGGCAGGCAGGCATTACCGCCATGCTAACACTGAGTATTGTGCTGCTGTCGCTGGCGGCCTTCGGGATTGGACCCCTGCTCGGGGAATCCAACTACGACTACGACTACGATTATATTCTTCGGAATACCAGCGGAAGATACGTGGACTGGCTCATAGACTACGATCTGCACCAACCGGGGATCACTGAACAGGACCGGGCCGATGCCGCCGCCCTGGTTGGTGTGAAAGAGGTCCGTGGAGAAAAGAGCATCCTGGCTAAAATTCTGGTGGAGGAGGCCACCCCCTATATCATCAACAGCAACTTCGGCAATTTTGACTACCTCTCGCCGGAGCCGCCACAGGGTGATGACAGCCCTGATTCTCGGGTGCGGGCCGCCGCCGAACACAGTAACTATCTGGCCAGCAAGGCCCATTACGGCTACAGCCAAGATTACCTGGCTGTAAGCCTTGGCGGCATGGATGGGGATTTTTTAAAAAAACTGCAGCCCTTTGTCTCTGCCGGTGAGATCAATATCGACAGGCTAAATTCCGGCCAAGAGATCCTGATCATCGCCCCGGCCCAGTATGGCCTGATCCAGAATATTGAGAGCGACGAATTCATGTACTCCGTGCAAAGAACGGTTGATTACGAGCTTGACCCCGGCAAAACCTATGACGCTGTCTACAGGAACGATCTATTCCGTGCTGGCGACAGCATCACCCTAAGTTTTCTCTACAGCGACAATCCCGGGGATCATCCTGATGGGCCCCGCATAACTGATAATGAGAGCAATCGCATTTTTCCCGATGATGCCGTGCGCGTGGACCGGCAGGTAACCATCGGGGCGATCTTAGAGCCGGAACGTGGCGTCAAAAGACTGAACGAACATATCCAGGCTAATTTTTTTTACCAGATCGGCGACACCCTGACCACCAGCGCCGGGCTACAGGCTCTGGGCTTTGACCCGCCCTACAGATCTCTGGCGATCACCCTTTCGGAGGACCCTGACGAGGCCATGGAAGGGTATCTGGAAGATAACCTGGGCTGGATCGCCGCCCGCACCTCCCATGTAGAAGTGAGGTCTTACGTGGCACTGAGCAGGGAGAACCGGAGGAACACCTATGGCCTGGTTATCGCCGCAGGGGCCATCCTTCTGCTGCTTTTCGCCATCTGCGCCAGTATGATCAATAATGCCCTTTCAGCGCGCATCAGGGCAGGGAAGCGCGAGATCGGCACCCTGCGCGCCGTGGGCGCCTCGGAAGAGGTGATTACCCGCTCGTACCGGTGGCAGCTTCTTTCCACTTTTGCCTGGGGCACCGCTGCCGGTCTGGCCATTGAACTGGCCCTCTGCGGCTGGATAATGTCAAACGATGCTTTTGTCTCCGATGGAGCTATTTTGCCTCTTTGGCCGCCGCTCCTTTTTGTGGCCTTGCTTTTGGGGATTGGCCTGCTCAACATCC
>JAAZIE010000150.1 GCA_012510305.1 Bacillota bacterium
CCATGTAGAAACTAGGGGGCCGCCTCAAAGGGCAGCCCCCTGATTCTTTAAAAGGCTCTTAAATTGTGGGCGAGGCATGCTCCGCCTCAACGCGTGAGATCCCTCGGGCTTTGCCCTCAGCCTCTCCCCGTCACCCCGAGCCCCCTACACCGTCACCCTGAGCGTAGCGAAGGGTCTCTGCCGGCCCGGCAGCGAACAGAAAGATAGCCCGGGCGTTTTTGGCGAAGGCGGGCATTAATATGGTTGTTTGTTTCTTATCCTCTAAAAATGCGGGTAGGGTATGCCTCCGCCGCATCAGCCCCGGCAGTCGGAAAAGGTGACAGTAGGTACGTCCCCTTGTCACCTCCCCTTGTCACCCATCTTCAAGCCAACCGGCGGGATAGTATTTTAACAAAAAGGGGATAATACCGCGTGATAAGCGGGGTGTTTTTATGAACAACTTTGCCGGGATTATCGGCCTGGTGCAGATATTTTTCGCCATTGTGATCGGCATCTATTTTTTCAACCTGCTGCGCAACCAGCAGAGCAGCCGCGTAGCCGTGGACAAGGAATCGCGCAAAGAGATGGCCCAGTTGGAGCGGCTGCGCCGGATCTCCCTGACCGAACCGCTTTCCGAAAAAACACGGCCGAAGACCTTTGACGAAATCATCGGCCAGAAAGACGGGCTGAAAGCGCTACGCGCGGCCCTTTGCGGGCCCAACCCGCAGCATGTCATCCTTTACGGCCCCCCGGGAATCGGGAAAACCGCCGCCGCCAGGCTCGTTCTCGATGAGGCCAAAAGAAACCCTTCAAGCCCCTTTGGCCGGGAAGCGAGCTTTACCGAGCTGGACGCCAACACGGCGCGCTTCGATGAGCGCGGCATCGCCGATCCCCTCATCGGCACGGTTCACGATCCCATCTACCAGGGCGCCGGACCGCTGGGCATGGCCGGTATCCCCCAGCCCAAGCCCGGCGCTGTGACCAAGGCCCACGGCGGCATCCTCTTTATTGACGAGATCGGCGAGCTGCATCCCATTCAGATCAACAAGCTGCTCAAGGTGCTTGAAGATCGCAAGGTCTTTCTGGAAAGCGCCTACTACAACAGCGAGGACGGCAATATCCCGCGCCATATTCATGAGATATTCAGGCACGGGCTGCCCGCCGATTTTCGCCTCATCGGGGCAACCACCCGCATGCCCGGGGACCTTCCGCCGGCGATCCGTTCCCGCTGCCTGGAGATATTCTTTCGCGGCCTCACGCCCCGCGAAATCCGCATCATTGCCGCTAACGCCGCCCGGCGAATCGCCTTTGGAATCAGCGGGACCGCTCTTGACGTGACCACCCGCTTTGCCACCAACGGCCGCGAAGCGGTCAATATCATTCAGATGGCTGCCGGCGTGGCCCTGGGTGAACGGCGCAAGAGCATCGGTGATGCGGATATCGAATGGGTGGTGAACAGTGCCCAGCTCCCGCCGCGTCCGGAGAAAAAGCCCCCGGTGAAGCCGCAGGTCGGTTATGCCAACGGGCTCGCTGTTTACGGCCCCAACATGGGCACCCTTATCGAGGTGGAGGCGACCGCCCTGCCGGTGCAGCCGGGCCGGGGCAAGGTCACCATTACCGGGATCGTGGAAGAAGAGGAGATGGGCGGGGCGGGCCATACCGTCCGCCGCAAGGGCACGGCCAAGGGATCGGCGGAGATCGTGATCACCGTGCTCAGCTGCTACATGGGGCTGAACCTGCACGATTATGATATCCATCTCAATTTCCCGGGGGGCACTCCTGTTGACGGACCTTCCGCCGGTGTGAGCATGGCCACAGCGATCTACTCGTCGCTTACCGGGGAACCGGCGGATCCGCTTGCGGCGATGACCGGTGAGATCTCTGTGCGGGGGCTGATCCGGCCGGTGGGCGGTATTCCGGCGAAGATCGAAGCGGCGGCAGAAGCGGGGATTCAAAAGATATTGATCCCCCGGTTCAACTGGCAGGAGAGTTTTAAAAGTTATCTTCCGGTAAAAGTTATTCCGGTAGAAAGCATTGAGGAAGTGTTTGCAGGGATCTTTACAAAAGACGAACCGGTGGCGGCGCTGCCATCTCACTGAGCCGGTGGAGATGCGAGTAAACCCAGCCTGCCGGCGCTGTTGGTTCAAAGCTGTGCGGGCCGGTAAAAAAGGAAAAGTTGAAGCGGGAAGCGAATATGATTAACAAAGCTTCTCGTTTTTTATAGATGTTTCGGAGGTGACAAAGTAATGCGTAAAGAAAAAGAGCAGTTACCTTTGCTGCCTTTGCGGGGGCTACTGGTGTTCCCCCACATGGTCCTGCATCTCGATGTGGGGCGGGATCCCTCGGTGAAAGCGCTGGAGGAGGCCATGGTCGGGGACAACCGCATTTTGCTGATGGCTCAAAAAGATGCCAAGGTAGACGAGCCCGCGGAAGCCGATCTCTTCAATGTCGG
>JAAZIE010000151.1 GCA_012510305.1 Bacillota bacterium
CAGCCGCTCCCAGCACAGCAACCGGGTGCAGGCCCAGCGCATTCTTCAGGCGCGCCTGGCTGAAATTCAGCGGCAGGAGCAGGCTGACGAGCTGTCGGCTTTGCGCGGTTCTCAGAAAGAGATCGCCTGGGGCAGCCAGATTCGCACCTACACCTTTCATCCCTTTACCCTGGTTAAAGATCACCGCACCGGCCTGGAAAGCGGCCGCGTTGAGGCGGTCATGGATGGGGACCTGGATCCCTTTGTCGAAGCTTTTTTACGCTGGCAGGCTCGCCGGCGACACCGGCAGAAACCGGAAACTTAGGAGAAAGGTCCGCTTTAAATGAAAAAGTTTCTCCAAATAGTTAAAACCTACAGCGGCATGGTCCTGGGAATAGCGGCCGGTTCTGTGATCATGGCGGTGGGGATGAACCTGTTTTTAATACCCAGCCGGCTGGCTGCGGGCGGAGTCAGCGGGTTGGCGGTGATCCTGTTCTATCTCTTTAAAATCCCCACGAGCTTGATCATCCTCGGGTTAAACATTCCTATTTTTATCGCTGCCTGGTGGTTGCTGGGTCCCGACAAGGTGGGAAACAGCCTGCTGGGATCCCTGGTATTTCCCCTGGCCATCGAGCTCACTGCACCGTACCTGCCGGTGCTGACTTATGATCCCCTGCTGGCTTCGGTGTATGGCGGAATCGTGATGGGCCTGGGCCTGGGCCTTGTTTTCCGCTGCCAGGGTTCCACCGGGGGGACCGACCTGCTCGCCCTGATCCTGAGCCGCATCACCGGCTTCACCGTGGGGCAGGGACTTTTGGGGGCCGACCTGGTTGTGGTGGGGCTGGCGGTATTTACGCTGGGAGCCGAAGCAGCCATGTATGCGGCGCTGTCGCTCTTTATCAGCACCAGGGTGATCGATTTTATTCAGGAGGGCCTGGGCCCGGCCAAACTGGCTTTGATCGTTACCACGCGTGCCGAAGAGATTAACCGGCGCTTGCTTGAGGATTTAGAGCGCGGCGTCACCAGGATGACCGGGCGCGGCGGTTACACCGGGGCTGAACGGGAGATCCTGCTCTGCGTTGTCTCCCGTCCCCAGGTGGCCCGGTTGAAGGCGCTGGTCCGGGATCTTGACCCGAAGGCCTTTGTCATTATCGGCAGCGCCAAGGCGGTTCATGGCGAAGGTTTCAGAAAACTGTCTTCTCTCGATTGACCTTTTTCATTCCTTCAGGAGCCTGCAAAATCAGCTGCTATTAGTTATTCTCCGCGTTAAAATTTTTTTCTACGCTGGAAAACCTCACCCTTCCACAATATCCCTGGTAAAAGTTATTAAATAAGTTTAATAAAAAAGCAGGAAAAAGTTTTTTGTTGTCGAATATTGATCGCAAATGTTAGGTTTATGTTAAGTTTAAATTGGGAGCAGGGTAATCGTGGTCGAAGCCAAAGGAATTTACCATCGTTATGATAAAAAAGGGTGCGACGTATTACATAATATCAATTTTGTGATTAATCGCGGGGAATTTGTTTTTATTGTCGGGCCCAGCGGTGCGGGAAAGTCGACCCTGTTCAAGATGATCATCCGGGAGATTGTACCCACAAAGGGTATTCTCAGGGTGTTCGGGCATGATCTTGCCGCGATGCGCCGCGGCCGGATCCCGTACCTGCGGCGCAACATCGGGATGGTTTTTCAAGATTTTCGGTTGCTTGAAGAGCACACTACTTTTGATAACATCGCTTTTGCCCTGCGGGTGATCGGGGCCACCGGCCGTGAAATCAGGCGTCGCGTGCCCTATGTTCTCGAGCTGGTGGGCCTGACGGATAAAGCCACCGCCAGGGTTTGCGATCTTTCCGGTGGTGAGCAGCAGCGCATCGGGCTGGCCCGGGCCATTGTCAACCGCCCGGCGATGATCATTGCCGACGAGCCTACCGGCAACCTTGATCCCGATAACTCTTATGAAATCATGAATATCCTGCGGACGATCAACATGCGCGGCACCACGGTCCTGGTGGCCACGCACAATCGTGAAATTGTAGACCGTTTGAAAAAACGGGTGATCCACCTGGATAGAGGCCGGCTCACTGTTGACGAGGCGAAGGGGGTTTATAGCAGTGCCCTTTAACAGTTTTCTTTATGCCTGCGGTGAGGCCCTGCGCAATCTTTACCGGAACAAGTGGATGACGATAGCATCGGTGGGGGTAGTCGTGGTTACCCTGCTCATGCTCGGCGGTTTCATGATGATCAACTTTAACCTCAACCATATTACCGAGGATATTAAAAAACAGGTCGAAATCGTTCTCTATATCGATGAAGAAGCTGCTGCAAAGAAGCACGATGAACTGAACGGGAAGCTGATGGCACACAGTTCCCTGGCAGAGGTCCGCTTTGTGCCCAGATCTGAAGCGATGGAGCGCTTGAAAGAGCAGCTGGGCGATATCGTTGATGGTTATGAAGGCGCAGAGGACAACCCCTTACGCGATTCTTACGAGCTGCGCACCCATCGTCCCGAGGCGGTTGGTAAGGTGGCAAAAGAGTTAAAAAATTATCCGGCGGTGGCCGAGGTGCACTACGGGGAGTCAACCGTAGAAAAGCTTTTTACGGCAACCCGGGCCATCCAGGTGGTCGGGCTCATCCTGATGTTCGGGCTGGCGGTCACTGCGATATTCCTGATCGCTCATACGATCAGGCTCACTGTTTTTGTCCGCCGCCGCGAGATCATGATCATGAAATATGTGGGGGCGACCAACTGGTTTATCCGCTGGCCCTTTGTTCTTGAGGGGATGCTTATCGGGGCCCTGGGGGCCGCCCTGCCGCTGGCTGCACTTTACTTTATCTACCAGGCTTCCCTGGAATGGGTTGCCTCGAACAATCTTATGTTTCTGACCCTGCTGCCGCTTCCTTTCGTCATGACCGAGCTGGTTAAATACCTGGTTCCCCTGGGGACGGGGTTGGGGATCCTGGGCAGCGCTTTTTCGATGGACCGCTTTTTGCGCGTGTAATATATCTATAAGCTTAGAGCTTTGGTTTCTGGGGAGGGATCTTTATGCGACATGGCAAACTTTGGGGCCTCTTGGCCGCGGTGCTGGCGCTGCTTATCCTGGCAGCGGCGGCGGCGCCGGTCTACGCCTCTGTACAGAAGCTGGAACAGGAAAGGGGAACAGTGCAGCGGGAGCTCCAGCAGGAGCGGCGCAACCTGAAAGAGCAGCACAATCGCAGGACAGAGCTGGAGGGTGAGCTGGAACAGCTTGATCAGCGCCTGGGGAAACTGCAGTCAGAGCTGGCTGAGGTTAATAATGAGATCACCACCACCGAAACCGAGGTTGCCCAAACGAAGGAGACGCTGGCCGAAACAGAAACTGAGCTCGCCGGTAAAGAGGAGCTGTTCAAGCGCCG
>JAAZIE010000152.1 GCA_012510305.1 Bacillota bacterium
AATCAAGGGATAGACCTGCAAAGGAGGGTGGAAAATATGTCAAATGGCACTGCCGTCGCTGCGGCCATTGCCCAGGCAATCAAGGCCAGCGGGGCGATTGTCCGTATTTTGCCCGAAGATTTCTCCGCCATCGTCGACCGGGTGGATCAGCCGCTGGTGGTCATTTCTGTGAGTAGATTCCTGGGGACAAGATATAATTACCTGACTTCTTACAAGGGACTGATTTTTTATACCAAAAGCACCCAACAGCTTTTGCTAAAGGGGGACACCGAGTATGTCACGGCCCAAAGCATCTATATTCCCCAATAAGGCAGGCGGCCGGTTGTTTTTACCGGAGGGCTTGGAGAGGTCTATTAATCAATGCCGCTTTTGTGGAAAGAGTAGGGGAAAGGAGTTGATTCGATGAATGAAAAAGCGATCGCCGGGCTGCTCGTGGAGCTGTCCGGCGCTGTAGGGCTCTCCGGAAGCGAGGACGATGTTGCTGCGGTGGTTTCCCGCCGCTTGAAGCCTTATGTTTCCCGGATCTGGCGGGATCGCCTGGGCAATCTCGTCGCTTTCAAGGAGGGTGAAAGTTCCGGCCCGGAGCCTTTTTCGCTGGCCCTGGTGGCCCACATGGACGAGATCGGCTTGATGGTTACAAAAATCGAAGACAGCGGAGCGCTGCGTTTTACCGCGGTGGGGGGGATCGATCCGCGCACTCTTCCCGGCCAGCCGGTGGAGGTGCACGGCAAAAGTGTTCTTAAGGGCGTCATCGGGGCCAAAGCGCCGCATCTTCTCACGGCCGAGGAGCGCCGCAGGGCGCCGGCTTTTGAGGATCTTTTCATCGACTTGGGGATGGATAAAAAGCAGGCTGAAGAAGAGGTGCGCACCGGCGACCTGGTCTCTTTCGATGCTCCGCCAACGGTTATGGCTGCCGGTAACAGCGCCGCCGGAAAATCGCTGGATGACCGCTCCGGCGTGGCCGCCCTGATCATCTGCGCCGCCAACCTGCGCGCCCTCCGCCACCGGGCCGATCTTTATTTTGTGGCCAGCGTGCAGGAGGAGGTGGGACTGCGCGGCGCCGCCGCCGCCTCCTACAACCTGGTGCCGGATCTGGCGGTAGCGGTCGATGTTACCCACGGCAAGGCCCCCGGGCTGGATTTGCCCGGGGTCTTTGAGCTGGGCCGGGGCCCGGTGATCTCCATGGGGCCCAATTATCATCCCTCCCTGGTCCGCCGCCTGGAGGAGAGCGCCCGCGAAGCACGTTTCGAAGTACAGCTGGATGCCGATCCCGCTGTTCCCGGTACCGATGCCTGGGCGATCCAGGTTTCACGGGAGGGGATCCCCTGCGGCCTGCTCTCCATCCCGCTGCGCTACATGCATACCACGGTGGAGATGCTGAACTTGGACGACATGGCCAATACAGGGCGGTTGCTGGCTGCCTTTGCAGCCGGCATCGATCGATCCTTTGTGGAGGGATTATCATGCTTTTAGAAAAATTATCCAACCTGCCCGGCGTCTCCGGCGACGAAGGCGCCGTTCGCGATACCATCGCCGCAGAACTTGAAGGCCTGCCGCTGGAGCGGCGCACAGACAGCATGGGCAACCTGCTGGTGCGCAAAGGAGCGGATATGTCCTCCTCATCTCCGCGAATCATGCTGGCGGCGCATATGGACGAGGTGGGCCTTATCGTTGTTTCCATTGAAGAAAGCGGCCATCTCCGGTTCAAGCCCTTGGGCGGCATCGACAGCCGGGTTCTCGTCTCCAAAAGGGTGCGCGTGGGCCGGGAGAAAATTCCCGGGGTGATTGGAGCCAAGGCGATCCACCTGCAGAAACCGGAAGAGCGCAAAAAACCTTTCGCCGCCGATCAGCTTTACATCGACATCGGGGCCAAAAACAGGGAAGAGGCTGAAAAACACCTTTCCATCGGCGCCTATGTTTCCTTTGACACGGAGTGCGTCTCTATCGGCGGGGGCTGCTTTCGCGGCAAGGCTTTCGATGACCGGGCCGGCTGCGCCGTGCTCCTGGAGCTGCTCCGTGAAGAGAACGGGCTCTCCTTTGACGCCGCCTTTACTGTTCAGGAGGAGATCGGCCTGCGGGGGGCGCGGGTGGCGGCCTATACCCTGCGCCCGCAAATAGCGCTGGCGATAGAGGCTACCGCCGCCGCGGATACCCCCGACACCCGCGAGGAGCACAGCGCCACCGTTTTGGGGAAGGGGCCGGCGATCAGCTTTATGGACCGGACCCTGATCGTGGACCGGGGTATCTTGAAGGAGCTCGTCGGGGCTGCCGAAAAGGCCGCGATACCCTTTCAGCTTCGTCGCGCCGCCGGCGGAGGCACCGATGCCGGTGCCATCGCCCTGAGCAGGGAAGGAGCCCGGGCCGGGGTGGTGGCGGTGCCCTGCCGCTATATCCACTCACCCTGCGGCGTGCTCAAAGAAAGCGATCTGCAGCATACCCTCACCCTGGTACGGGCCTGGCTGGAAGCAACGGTGAAACAAAACTGGAAGGGGGACTTGCTATAAAATGGAAGCACTGATCAAAGAGCTCGTGGAAACCTATGGCCCCTCTGGAGAAGAGGGCGCCGTAAGAGAGCTGATTGAGGGCAAGGTCAAGGAT
>JAAZIE010000153.1 GCA_012510305.1 Bacillota bacterium
CAAACCCGGGCACAGCGGGTGCAGCCGTCGCAGAGCTCGGGGTCAACATGGTATTCAAAGAGCGTCTTGCAGACCCCGGCCCGGCAAAACTTGTCGTTGATATGCTCCTTGTATTCATCGAGAAAATAGCGGATGGTGCTCAAAACAGGGTTGGGGCAGGTCTGGCCCAGCCCGCAGAGCGCGCTGTCCTTGATCACCAGGGCCAGGTTATGCAGCCGGTCGAGATCTTCCATCTCGCCCCGCCCCTCGCAGATCCCCTCGAGGATCTCCAGCATCCGCTTGGTCCCTTCACGGCAGGGGGTGCACTTGCCGCAGGACTCTTTCTGGGTAAAGCTCAAAAAGTAGCGGGCCAGGTCCACCATGCAGGTGCGGTCGTCCATGACCACGAGCCCGCCCGAGCCCATGATCGCGCCGGCCTGGGTCAGCGAATCGTAGTCCACCGGCAGGTCGAGCTGCTCGGCGGGGATGCAGCCGCCGGAGGGGCCGCCGGCCTGAACCGCTTTGAATTCGCGGTCGTCCTTGATCCCGCCGCCGATATCGAAGATGATCTCGCGCAGGCTGATCCCCATGGGCACCTCGCAGAGCCCGGTATTGCGGACCTTGCCGGCCAGGGCGAAGACCTTGGTCCCCTTGCTGCCCTCGGTGCCGACCTGCACATATTCTTCCACCCCGCCCTCGCGGACGATAAGGGGGATGTTGGCAAAAGACTCCACGTTGTTGATACAGGTGGGCTTTTTCCACAGCCCCGAATTGGCCGGGAAAGGCGGCCGGGGACGGGGCGCCCCCCGCTCGCCCTCGATGGAGGCGAGCAGCGCCGTCTCTTCACCGCAGACAAAAGCGCCGGCGCCTTCTTTGATATTGAACTTGAAGTTAAAGCCGTAGCCGAGGATATTCTCACCGACAAGACCGTACTCGGTGGCCTGTTCGATGGCCCTCTTCAGCCGGCTGATCGCCAGCGGGTACTCGGCGCGGCAGTAAATATAGCCCTCGTCGCTGCCCACCGCCCGTGCGGCGATGAGCATCCCTTCGAGCACGGCATGGGGGTCGCCCTCGAGGATACTGCGATCCATAAACGCGCCCGGGTCGCCCTCGTCGGCGTTGCAGACCACATATTTCTTGTCCCCCACAGCCCGGTGGGTAAACTCCCACTTCAAGCCCGTGGGGAACCCGGCGCCGCCGCGGCCGCGCAGCCCCGATCTCTTGACCTCGTCGATCACTGCCATCGGCTCCATCTTCAGAGCCCGGGAAAAAGCGCGGTAACCGCCGCGCATGATATATTCATCGATATTGTCCGGATCGATGATGCCGCTGTTATGCAGTACATTCAATTTCTGTTTCTGGTAAAAAGGAATCGTATCATAAAAACGGGCCGGGGCCTCTACATCGGGCCCCTTGTAGAGCAGGCGCTCCACGATCTCGCCGCCTATAAAATGCTTTTCGATCAGCTCGGGGATATCCGCAGGAGTAAGACGGCAGTAAAAGACCTCATCGGGATAGACCACCAAAATGGGGCCGACCTCACAAAAACCGGGACAGCCGGCCATAACCAGGCGAAACTTATCTTTCAAACCGCGCCCGGCCAGCTCTTCTTCGAGGACCTGCTGCACCTTTGCCGAGCCCGAGGAGAGGCACCCGGTGGCCCCGCAAATCATCAGGTGTTTTTCAAACAAAATCCTCCAACCTCCCTCTTTCCGAAAATTGCCGATTAAATAATCGCAAAATGTTCGTTTAAGGATGCTTTTTTGATAATCGTTTTTCTCTTCGCCGCGCAGGCCTCGCTTTCATGGCAGATCGGTCCCTTGGTGCAGCATTCAACAAAATCCTGGCACGGTGTTTTTTTGCTGTGGGTACATTTTTCACAACAGGGATCAATGAAACGCTTCACCTTACCACCTCCTGCTGGCTATTCGTAGCTCTCCAAAATCTTTTTAACCCGATCCGGGCTCAGGCGGCCGTGCGGCTGGTCATTAATCGTCATCACCGGGGCCAGGGCGCAGGCGCCGATACAGGCCACCTCTTCAAGGGTAAACCTCAGATCAGGCGTCGTTTCGCCCCCCTTGATCCCCAGGATCTCCTCGATCCTCTCGGCTATCTTCGTACTGCCCTGGATATGACAGGCTGTGCCCTTGCAAACCCGGATAATATTACGGCCCCGCGGCTCCATCTTGAACTGGGCGTAAAACGTGGCCACCCCGTAAAGCCTGCTCAAAGGAACCCTGATCCGCCTGGCGGTGTACTCCACGGCCGGGCGAGGCAGATAGCCGTAGTGTTCCTGCAGGTCCTGCAGGACCGGGATAACCGTGCCTTTCTCACCCAGATATGGTTCCAGCAGGGCGTCAATCCCGCTCAAATCGATCTCCGGCGGCTGAACCACGGCATCAGGCGCACTTTCTTTGCTCAAGCTGGCAAACCCCCTCACCTGAAAATTTAAAAATGGTACAATAACGAACTATTCTCTTTTTAGCAAAGATAATCCTGCCATCAAAAAGACGAAATAGAAAAAGTAATCGCTCTTTGCAAAAGGCGGAACAAGAGCTCCCGGGCGCAACCGCGGCGCCGCCTCACCCGGAGGATCTTTTTTCAGGCGCTTCCAGGCAGGGGTGCCCTGGGGTATAATGTAACCAGGGAGGAAAAGACTAAAAGATGATTCCGCTCAAAGACACCGCGCCGCGCGATCGCTTTCCCGTAATCAATATCGCCCTGATCCTGTTAAATGTGCTGGTCTTCTTCCACCAATCGGCCCTGCCGCCCGAACTGCATCACCGGTTCATCTGCACCTTTGGCACCATCCCGGCCGAGTTCACCGCGGGCCTGGGCGCCTTCATGGAACCCGGCCCGGCCGCCGGCGCGATTTGGGCAGCCGCCCTCCCTCTTTTTACGGCCAATTTTTTGCACGGCGGTTGGCTGCACCTCATCGGCAATATGCTCTACCTCTGGATCTTCGGTGATAATATTGAAGGGAAGCTGGGCCACCTCAAATACCTGGTGCTCTATCTCTTCATGGGCGCGGCGAGCCAGCTTTTTCACATATTCAGCGATCCCCATTCCACGATCCCGCTCGTCGGCGCCAGCGGCGCCATCGCCGGGGTCCTGGGCGCTTACTTTGTCCTTTTCCCCCGTGCCCGCGTGCTCACCCTGGTGCCCATCTTTTTTTTCATCACCTTTGTACGCCTTCCGGCGGTGCTCTTTTTGGGCCTCTGGTTCATCCTGCAGCTGTTCAACGCCTCGCTGCAGGGAGCAGCCATGGGCGCGCAGGCGGTGGCCTGGTGGGCCCATGTCGGCGGCTTTTTGGTGGGGCTGGCCGTGGGGCTTTTGACCAAAAAGGAGCCCCGGGCAGAGCGCCGCTACTGAGCGCCATCCGGGCAACCGGTCACCGGCACGGGAGTGAAATCAACCCCGTCGCAGGCCACAAAGCGGTAGTTGACGCCGCCCCGCTCACCCTGAAAGATCTTCTCACGCCCCTCGTCATGGATATGGCCGAAGAGACAGTGCTTCACCCCGTGGCTTTCCAGCAGTTCGCTAAACCCGCTGGGGCTGCCCTGGCGATTAAAGGGGGGGTAGTGCAGTGCGGCGATAAGGCGCTCCTGCCCCGCCCGCCGGGCGCTCTCCAGCGAAAGCTCCAGTCTCCCCACCTCGCGGCGGTAGATCTTTTCGTCCTGCTCCCCGTCAAAGCCCTCTTCACCGGGGCAAAGCCAGCCCCTAGTGCCGCAGACAGCCCAATCCCCAAAAACAAAATGATCATTTTGCAGCGCCGCCAGCCCCGGCGGCAGGGCCGCGCGCACCTTGCTGATCGAAGACCACCAGTAATCGTGATTGCCGCGAACGAGCAGCTTGCGCCCCGGCAGCGCGGCGATCCAGTCCAGATCGGGACGGGCACCGGCTAGATCCATCGCCCAGGAGATATCGCCGGGAATAATCACCAGGTCCGCTTCGCCGACAACCCGGCGCCAGTTGGCCGCGATCTTATCCGCATGATTCGCCCAGGCTTCTCCGAAAATATCCATGGGCTTCGGTTGATCATGGGACAGGTGCAGATCAGCGATGGCCCAAATAGCCATAAGTGTTCACCTCATCAATAAATACACTGTTATCTTACAATGAATCTTTATGTTTGACAAAAATTAATTTGTTTTTTTTTAAACTTTTAGTTTGCAATTTTTCAATAATATGATACCATGTCAGTATATATATAAGAAGATGATAACTTAACACTTTTACTGGGAGGGCTTTTGATGAGCAAATCAGGCGATTCGGCTCCACCAAAAACCAGGCGCAAGAGACCGCGGCGATACCTGCGCAGCCGCATTACGCGTAACTTGATTCTGGAGACTGCCCAGAAAGTTTTTCTAACCGACGGTTATGCCAAAACCACGATTGCCAAGATCAGCGAAATGGCCAACGTGGGCTACGGGACCGTTTACAGTCACTTCAAGGGAAAAGACGACATCCTCGGTCGGGTGGTCGATAATGTGCTCGAAGAATTTTATGCCCTGCTGAACATTGAATTTGCCCCCACCAACGTCAAGGAAGCAAGAGATATCTTTCATAACATCATGCTATCCGTGTTCAGACTCTCCGAGGAGCACCGCCCCATCATGAAAGTATACCAGCAAGCGCTGGGCCAGTCTGAAGCGATCATCGCCCACTGGCAGGGAGTCAAGGACTACTTTACCAAGAATGCCAAGATATCGATCCTTTTTTCCCAGAAAAAAGGCTTTGCCAAGGATTTTGATGCTGTCGTCGGTTCCAAAGCCTATATCCTGCTGGTCGACCGCTTTATCTGGGAAGTGGTCAACGGCAAAGAGGATGATGTGGAACACCTGGCCAATGTCCTCACCGACATGGTCTTCCAGGGGTTCTTTAACTAGCCCACCAAGAAGAAACCAGGACTGCACCGCCGGCCGGCTTTCCCCCGGCTAATTTGCTGTGCGGATAATCCGCTCCTCGGTGACCACCCAATCCATGCGCCGGTCCCAGGGCTCAACGGGCACTGCGGTGACAATCTGCAGCTCAAAAGCCAGCGCCACCAGCGGCACGCCGGGGCGCAGCCGCTCAAAGAAGCGATCGTAGTAACCGCCCCCGTAACCCAGCCGGTTGCCCTGCAGATCGAAAGCAACCCCGGGTACGATGAGCAGGTCGATCTCTTCCGGATCCACCGGCCGCAGCGCCCCCGGACCCGGCTCGGGAATATCGTAGAACCCCGGGACCAGGTCCTCTTCCGGGTCGAGCAGCTGCGAGGGGATCAGGAGACGCTCTTTTGGCTCCGTCTTGGGGACGAGCACCCGCCGGCCCCGGGCAAGGCTCTCTTCCACCATCCCGCGGGTCTCCACCTCGCTGCGAAACGAAAGAAAAAACATGACCGTGCCGCTTTCTTCATCCCGATAAATGGGCAGCCGCTCCAGCTGCGCGGCAACCCCTTCGCTCTTCGACAAAATCTCGGCCCTGGTCAGGCTATCCCTCAGGGCAAATATCTGCTTGCGCAGGACTCGCTTGGGCATCTCTTTCCCCCTGGACAGCGCTATTTTTCAAGCTCCGGCGCCGTCACTCCAGCTTTTTTTTCGGGCCCACCCCCACCAGCTCGTAGCGGCGGCTGCCCAACCCCTTCTCTTCAGCATAGCACAGCCGGGTGCGGTAGTCGGCCTTTGGATGCAGCGCCAGAAACTTACCACCGCCGGGCTCAAAAGCGCCCGGCAGCGCCGAACCGGCGATCCCGGGCCGGGCGTTGATCAGGTCGATGGAGGCCTGATCCGCGGCCACCGGATCGCTAGAGGCGAGGACCCCGATATCCGGCACCACCGGCAGATCGCTCCAGCTGTTGCAGTCGCAATCGGGGGTGATATTGAGCAAAAAGTTAAAAAAGATGGCCTCCTCTTTCTTCCCCTCCATGGTGCCGCAGGCAAACTCGACCATCCGCTCGGACATCTCCGGCAGCGCCGTGCGCCATTGCAGCTTTACGGCATCATATGCACAGGCGATAATACATTCGCCGCAACCGGTGCATCTTTCGGGATCGATCCGGGCGCTCCCCCCCTCGCTCTCCTCCAGGGTAATCGCCCCCGCGGCACACCAGCGCAGGCAGCTGCCGCAGCGGCGGCATCTCTCCGCCGCAATCTCCGGCTTTACCGCCGAATGCATCCGCTGTTTCCCGGTGCGGTTGCTGCAGCCCATGCTCAAATTTTTGATCGCACCCCCGAACCCGGTCATGCGGTGCCCCTTCACATGGGAGAGCACGATCAGCTTGTCCGCCTCCACCACCGCCGCGCCGATCTGAACCCGGTCAAAATGTTTGCCCTCGATCGCCACCTCATGGTAACCGCGCCCCCGTAGCCCATCGATGATTATCACCGGCGCCCCCACGGTGGCATAGCCAAAACCGTGCTGCAGCGCCGTCTCCAGGTGATCCACCGCGTTGGCGCGCCCGCCGGTGTAAAGGGTATTGCTGTCACACAAAAAAGGCTTGCCGCCTGCATCCTTGACCCGGGCGACGATCTCCCGGACAAAGACGGGGTTGATAAACGCGGTGCCGCCCCTCTCACCAAAATGGAGCTTAATCGCCACCAGCTCGCCCGGCTCGATCATTGCAGCGGCGCCGGACCGTTCAAAGAGAAGCCCCACCTTTTTGACCAGGCTTTCGCGGTGTGACTGAGCCCGGCTGTCGGTAAAGTACACTTTGGGAATAGCGATTGAAGATCTCCCCCCCCGTCGACTAAAATAATCTCTTTTCCTTAGTAAGCCCTGGCCAGATAAACTTTCTCGGCCGCCTTTTCACCGCAAACCAGGCAGCGCTCATCCTCTTCCGGCCGCTCAAAAGCAATGCAGCGGATGGTGGCCTTGCTCTCCTCTTTCGCCTTGAGCTCGCACTCTTCCCGGCCGCACCACGGGGCCACAAAGAAACCGCGCTCCCGCTCCATCACCCGCAAAAATTCGTCATAATCGGCGCCGCTGCGGGTATGTTCCTGCTGGTAGCGCTGTGCCCGCCGGTAAAGATCACCCTGCAGCTCCTCCAAAAGAGCAGGCAGCTTTCCCGGCAGCTCCGCCCAGGGCAGCGGCTCCTTGCTGCCGCTATCCCGGCGCACGGCAATAACCTGCTCGCTTTGCAGGTCGCGGGGCCCCAGCTCCAGCCGTAGAGGCACCCCCTTCATCTCCCACTCGTTGAACTTCCAGCCCGGCGAATAACCTTCACGGTCATCGAGATGGATGCGGATACCGGCCGAGCGCAGCTCGCCGGCCAGGCGGCGCGCCGCCGCAAGCACCTCTTCCCCGGCCTTCTTGGTCAGGATCGGCACTATCACCGCCTGGATCGGCGCGATCCGCGGCGGCAAAACCAGCCCGCGGTCATCCCCGTGCACCGTGATCAGCGCCCCGATCAGCCGCGTCGAGACCCCCCACGAGGTCTGCCAGACATGCTTGAGCTCATCGTCCCGGTCGAGGAAAGTGATCTCGAAAACCCTGGCAAAGTGCTGCCCCAGGTTGTGCGAGGTCCCGGCCTGCAGCGCCCTGCCGTCGCGCATGAGCGCTTCCACGGTGTAGGTGCGCAGGGCGCCGGCAAACTTTTCCCGCTCCGACTTGCGGCCGGGGATCACCGGGATGGCCATCTCGGTCTCCAGAAAATCCTGGTAGACCCCCAGCATCTTCAGGGTCTCCTCTTCGGCTTCTTCTTCGGTGCGGTGGCAGGTATGCCCCTCCTGCCACAAGAATTCCGAGGTGCGTAAAAATGGCCGGGTAACTTTCTCCCAGCGGACCACGTTGCACCACTGGTTGATCAGCAGGGGCAGATCGCGCCACGACTGGATCCAGCGCGAATAGAAATCGCAGATGATCGCCTCCGAGGTAGGCCGCACCACCAGCGGCTCGGCAAGTGTTTCGCCGCCGCCTTTGGTCACCAGGGCCACCTCGGGAGCAAACCCCTCCACGTGCGCCGCTTCTTTTTCAAGCAGCTCCTGGGGTATGAAAAGGGGAAAGTAAGCGTTCTGATGGCCGGTCTCCTTGATCCGCCGGTCCAGAAGCTCCTGCATCTTCTCCCAAATGGCAAAACCGTACGGACGGATCGCCATGCACCCCTTCACCGGCGCATAATCCATCAGCTCGGTTTTCAAGACCACATCGATATACCACTGCGAATAATCCTCCGCCTGCGGGGTAATCTCCTTGACAAATTCTTTCCCGGCGCCCTTTCCGGCAGGAGTGCGCTGACCCTGCTGCCCCATTAAAAATCATCCTTTCCACAAAATCTCACTGCCTCATTTTAACATAGATCATTTTTCCCGCCAACAAACTGTCATCCCGGCGATAAAGGCGCGAGGCCCGGCCCCCCCAAGCCACCTTTTCTAGCAGCTATTCCCCCGGGCCCTCGCTCCCTCCCCGGCACACCCATTTCCTTTAAATGTCACCTTCACCAGCGTACCCTTCCACCCCCCTTCGCTTCCTACAATCTGTAGGGCGCCGGGCATGCCCGGCCCAACCCCGGTACCGCTAAACAACCCCGCCCCCGCCTTACCATCACCAGGCCAACCTCCCAAACCCAAGCCACCGGCTCTCCAAAGTTCCCTCCCCGGCACACCCATTTCCTTTAAATGTCATCCTGAGGGCGAAGCCCGAAGGATCTCCTCCCCCCGCCACCTCCTACACCAGCGCCAACACCGCGCTTCCAAAGCCCCTCCACCCAAGTAAAACTGTGCTATCATTAACCCGAAGGAGGGTTCTCTCACTTGCACTTTCAATACGGCCCCAAAGAGATCGCGTACCTGAAAAACAGGGACCAAACCCTGGGCCGGGCGATCGAACAAATCGGGCACATCCACCGCGCCGTCGAAAGCGACCTCTTCTGCTCCATTGTCCGCCACATCATCGGCCAGCAGATCTCCACCCGCGCCCAGGAAACTATCTGGCAAAGGCTGCGCTGCGGTGTCGGCACCGTCAACGCCGGTACCATCTGTGCCCTCGAACTGCCCGCGCTGCAGCGATACGGCATGACCTTCAAAAAAGCCGAATATATCAAGGAGATCGCCGCAAAAGTAAAAAACAAAGATCTGGACCTCCGGGCACTTCGCAATCTGCCCGATGCTGCGGTCATAAAAGAGCTGACCGACCTTAAAGGGGTCGGCGTCTGGACCGCCGAAATGGTGATGATCTTCGGCATGCAGCGGCCCGATATAGTCAGCTACGGGGATCTGGGCATTCGCCGCGGCATGCGCATGCTCTACCGGCTCAAAGAGCTCGACCGGAACCGGTTCGCCCAATACACAAAGCGCTACACCCCCCACGGCTCGGTCGCCAGCCTCTATCTCTGGGCCGTTGCCGGGGGCACTATCCCTGAACTGCAAGATCCTGCAAAACAAAGCGATCACCCGTGAAACTTCTAAGAAGATAACCGCCTTAAATGTTACCCGCCTGCTGCGATTACCCCTTGCCTGGCATTTTATGGTTGACGGGATCCACCCGAAATGTTATAACTCATCTAAACAAGGCCTCCGGGCAGAAAGGAAGGGTCCCATGAACAAAGGCGGTTTTTCACGGAAAAGGGCGGTCGGTATTACCAGGGCCAAACAAAGGTTCTCAAGCAAGACCGGGATCCCGCTTACCAAATCAGGCCGCCAAAGAAAAGTTGGTAAGGCCATCACCGGAGGCG
>JAAZIE010000154.1 GCA_012510305.1 Bacillota bacterium
ATTTATTACCCGTCATTCCCGGATCACCGAAGCAAATTTTCGTGAACTTATGTTCAGCACCGGGCAGCTGGCCCGTGACATCGGTACTGTCCTGGTGGGAAAAGACGCTGTCAGCGCGGGGTTAATCAATGAAGCCGCAGGCCTGGGCCGGGCCGTGGCTGTGCTGAACAAGCTCATCGAAAAACAGAACAGCGCCGTGCAACCCTCATGATCTATTATGCCGCTTTCCCCGCCGAACTGGTCTTCGAGGGCTACGATCACTTTGCTCCCCGGTACAGGCGGCTCCCTTTCGAACGCGGCAGCATCGTTGTGGAAGCGCATACAGCAACCTCGTTACGCATAGTGAGCCTCTCCAGCAGCGATATCCAGGACTACCTCAACCCGCAGTTCCAACCGGGCCGGATCATTGACCTGCTTCCCAATGGGGAATAAAAGCAATTGAGCAGGACCTGTGGGCGCATAATTATCAACCGGCAGTGTACAAATAAAAACAGGTGGGCCAGGACGGGGGGAGGAGAGCCGCTTTGCCCGGTCTGAAACTGCTTCAGGCAGCCTTTTTTTTGATGCTTTTTCTCACCGGGCTGCATTGGATGAGCCGGGCGCTTGCCCGCACTGCCGGACCGGCGTTCAAGGGCTTTCTATCCAGAATCGCCGGCAACCCCTGGAGCAGCTTTGGCACGGGATTTTTGGTCACGGCACTGCTGCAAAGCAGCAGCCTCACCACGGTAATGGTGGTCAGCCTGGTCAACGCGAAAATGATCACCGCGGTGCAGGGATGCGGGATCATTATCGGCGCCAATGTAGGCACGACCATAACGAGCCAGCTGCTCTCCTTCGACCTTTACCGGCTGGCCTGGCCGCTGTTTGGTCTGGCGTTACTTTTGCGGTTTCTACCCCCTCCCCGGTGGCGCCGAACGGCGGCACCGCTATTTGGTTTCGCCCTTCTGCTGCTGGGCCTGGGCGGCCTGACCGCGGCGCTCTCCTCGCTGAAGGAAAGCGCGCTTTTCAGCAGGGCGCTGCAATTTGCCGCGGCGGCACCGTGGCGTGCTCTGCTTACCGGTACGGCGGCCGCAGCAGCACTTCAGAGCAGCAGCGCTGTCGCCGGAATTGTCCTGGGATTGGCCCGCGGGGGCATGATCAGCCTTCCCACCGGTATCCTCATGGTTATCGGAGCCGATCTGGGCACCTGCTCCACGGCTCTGGTTGCCTCCATCGGCATGAACCGTACCGCCCGCAAGGCAGCCTGGTTTCATTTTTTCTTTAATCTGACCAGCCTGATTTTAGCCCTCTCTTTTTTTCCTTACCTGGTACGATTGGCCGTGATCAGCGCGGCAACAGCGCCGCGCCGCCTGGCCAACGCCCATTTTCTTTACAACCTCCTCGGCGCGGCCGCCCTTCTGCCGCTGTTGGCGCCGTGCTCACATCTGGCTAAATGGAGAGGGCAGCAGGTGTAAAAGAGGCGCTAACTTGACATAATATTATAGATAAATTTAGTTCCTGCAGGAAAAAGCACAAAAATACAGAAATAATCATCGTGTGTACTTTTGCAAATAGAGGGAGGCAGCGATGGATTTTCTCAAAACTATTTTGTTGGGCGTGATCCAGGGGCTCACCGAATTTCTTCCGGTAAGCAGTTCGGGGCACCTGGTTATCTTTCAGCGTATTTTCGGCATCGAAGGTGCGGGAGTAACCCTGGAGGTGCTGCTCCATTTCGGCACCCTGCTGGCGGTTCTCCTGGTTTTCTGGCGCGATTTTCTCAATCTCCTTAAATTTCCCCGGGATACCGTTCAGCGGCGTTTTCTGCTACTGCTGATCCTTGGCTGTATCCCCACGGCGCTGATCGGTTATTTCTTGGGAGATTTCGTCAAGTCTATCTTCCACTCGCTGCCGCTGACCGGGGCCGCTCTTCTTGTCACCGGTGTTATCTTGAAGGTGCTTACACTTTTGCCCGAAGGGAAAAAAGATATCGGCACCATGAAACCGGTCGACGCCCTCTGGGTGGGCCTGCTCCAGGGCATCGCCATCATTCCGGGGATATCCCGCTCCGGTTCGACCATTACCGCGGCCCTCTGGAGGGGGCTGGATCGGAACACCGCTGTTCGCTACTCCTTTATGCTGGCCGCCCCGGTAATATTCGGTGCTACGCTGCTGGAGGTCAAGGAGCTCATCACCGTAGGGATGGATCTTTCGCTGCTCTGGAGCTATACCGCCGCCACGGCGGCCGCCTTTGTCACCGGTGTGCTGGCGATCAAGGTTTTCATCCGCCTGCTGCAGCAGCGTAAATTTCATTACTTTGTATACTACTGCTGGGTGCTGGGGGTGGCGGTGATTGTTGCTTCGTTTTTGATCGGATGAAAGGTAAGGGGACCGGCCTGCAGGATAGGTCTGTCCCCACCGGGATAGAAACGGACAGGCCTGCAGGATAGGTCTGTCCCCCACCGGGATAGAAACGGACAGGCTTCTTTCCACCGTAATGTGGGGCGGAAAAGAAGGGAGCTGCAGTGAAAACCCGGTTTG
>JAAZIE010000019.1 GCA_012510305.1 Bacillota bacterium
GCTCAGGGTGACAGTGTGGAAGGCGCAGGGTGACAGTGTGGGAGGCGCAGGGCGGCAGGAAGGGGGAAAAGCGGTCCGGCCGCTTTTGAAGGGGTGCGTTTATTCGAGGTAGTCTTTGAGCCGCTTGCTGCGCATGGGGTGGCGCAGCTTGCGCAGCGCTTTAGCCTCGATCTGGCGGATCCGTTCGCGGGTCACGCCAAAGAACTGGCCCACCTCTTCCAGGGTGCGGGAGCGGCCGTCATCGAGGCCGAAACGAAGCCGCAAGACTTTTTCTTCCCTCGAGGTGAGCGTATCGAGCACGTCTTCAAGCTGCTCCTTGAGCAGCTCAAAGGCGGCGGCGTCCACGGGAGCCTGGGCTTCCTGGTCTTCGATAAAATCGCCCAGGTGGCTGTCGTCTTCTTCGCCGATGGGCGTCTCCAGGGAGACCGGTTCCTGGGATATCTTTAGAATTTCACGGACCCGGTCTTCGCTGACGTTCATTTCCCGGGCAATCTCTTCGGGGGTCGGCTCACGCCCCAGTTCCTGGACCAGCTGACGCTGAATGCGGATCAGCTTGTTGATCGTTTCCACCATGTGCACCGGGATGCGAATGGTGCGGGCTTGATCGGCGATGGCCCGGGTGATCGCCTGGCGGATCCACCAGGTGGCGTAGGTGCTGAACTTGTAACCCTTGCGGTAGTCAAATTTCTCCACCGCTTTGATCAGCCCCAGGTTTCCTTCCTGGATCAGATCCAAAAAGAGCATCCCCCGGCCCACATATTTTTTAGCGATGCTTACCACCAGGCGCAGGTTGGCCTCGGCGAGGCTGCGCCTGGCTTCTTCGCTGTTGTTTTCGATAGCCTTGGCCAGCTCCACCTCTTCATCGGGAGTGAGCAGCGAGATCTTGCCGATCTCTTTGAGATACATCCGTACCGGGTCGTTGATCGCAACGCCGCCGGGCAAAGGGATTTCCCCTTTCCCGGCCTTGGCCTTACCCTCTGCTTTGGCGGTTTTTCCGGCCGCCCCGGACTTGGAGCCTTTGTCGTCACCGGCAGTTTCATCGGTTATTTCAATACCCTGTTCCGCAATCTGATCGTAGAAACGCTCCAGCGCTTCCTCGGAAAGCTCATAAGACTGCAGGGTATCCATGATCTCTTTATAAGTAAGAGAGCCCTTATTCTTCCCGCGTCCAATTAAATCCTGCTGGACTTCTTCAAGGGTGGCAACTTTTTCTATTTCTTTAGCCATGCAATTTCTCCCCTCCTCCGGAACAATAAGGAGTACGCTTCAGTCGTTTAATCACCTGCAACTGCTCCCGAAGTATTTTCTTGTCATCGTCGTTGTACTGTTTCTTCTGGTCAATCTCTTTCAATACCTGCTGCTGCATTTCCTGTTGCCTGGCTAGCTTTTCCTGATTTATTCTTTCAATACAGTCGCCGGTCATCCGCAGCAGCATTTCAAGGTCCAGCCCCTGCAGGCTCGGATCTGTGGCCGCCGCGGTAATCATTTGGTGAACGCCGCTGTCTGCAAAATAATCGATTAACAGCTTGCCGGTGACCGGGCTTCCATCTCCTTTTAATTTCAAAATTGTTTCAATAACCTGCCGGAGCGGCCCTTCCGGGAAATCCACGGCTTCCAGGGAACTGCAAACCTTTTCGATAACCTCTTCGTCCTGCATCATCAAAGAGAGCAGCATTTTTTCGGCCGGGTGGACCTGGATCCGGTTAGCATTTTTAGTCTGATCTTTTCTCGCCAGATTATAACCGCCGCTTTTTCCCCGGTTTTTGATCCGCCGCTGCAGCTCCCGCCGGACCGCTGCTTCGGGCACCCCCAGCTCCCCGGCAACCCGCTGAAGGTAAAGATCGCGCTCCACATGATTGGGCATCTGCATGAGCATTGCGAGCGCCCCTTCAAGAAAACGCAACCGGCTTTCTTCAGAAGAAGGGTCGAGGTGCCTCTTTAAAATCTCCAGGCGGTACTCTGAAAGAGGCTTGGCCCCGCCGATGATCTTTTCAAAAAAAGGTGCCCCCTCCTGCCGGATCAAGCCGTCGGGATCGCTGCCCTCGGGCAGATCGGCCACTTCCACCAGGCAGCCGGAGTCCTGTAATATTTTCAGCCCCCGCAGCGTGGCCGCCTCGCCGGCGCTGTCGGCATCGTAGGCGATGATCACCTTTTTTACCTGTGAACGGATCAACCGCCCCTGGGCCGGGGTCAGCGCCGTCCCCAGCGAGGCGACAACATTCTTTATGCCGGCCTGGTAAGCGGTGATCACATCGGTATAGCCTTCCACGATCACAGCAACCTGCCGCTTTCGGATCTGCTGCCGGGCCAGGTGCAGGCCGTAGAGGGAGGACCCTTTTTTGAAAACCGGGGTCTCCGGTGAGTTCAGGTACTTGGGACCGCTTTTCTCTCCTTTTCCCAGGGCTCTGGCACCAAAACCGACTACCTTCCCGTTAAGATCGAGGATAGGGAAAACCAGCCGGTCTCGAAACCGGTCGTAGAAGCCGCCGTCCCGGCCGGTTGAAACCAGCCCCGCTTTCAGCAAACGTCCGGCATCAATCCCTTTTTTTTGCGCAAAGTCCAGCAAACCCTGCCATCCCGGCGGTGCATATCCCAGGCCAAACAGTTCGCTGGATTCCCGGTCAATACCCCTGGCCAAAAGATAGTCCGCTACTTTTTTGCCGGCCGGGGTGCGCAGCTGGGCGCTAAAAAAATCGGCCGCCATCCGGTTCAGGGAAAAGATTTCCTCCTTCAACCGGCTTGCCTTTCCGCCGGCGGCCCCGGTTTCAGGAATTTTAACCCCGGTCTTCCGGGCGATAAAGCGAACCGCCTCCGGAAACTCGAGATTTTCCATCTTCATGATAAAGTTGAAAACATTGCCCGAGGCACCGCACCCAAAGCAGTGAAACAGCTGCTTTTCCGGTGAGACCGTGAACGAGGGCGTTTTTTCGCTGTGAAAAGGGCAGAGGCCGATCATGCTCTTACCCCTTTTCTCCAGGGCAAGGTACTCCCCTACCAGGTCAGCCATATCACAGCGCTGCCTGATTTCGTCTATGACCTGTTCTGGGATACCCCGCGCCAAAACCTCACCGCCCGTCGATTGCAAATTGGCCCCGGCTTGTCTTCCCGGCGCTTGAAAGATAGAAAAACCCCATCCCGATGCAAAGAGACGAGGCAACCCTGGACAAACGATTTATCAGCGTCGATCCGACAATGACCGGGACGCTCCTCCCTGCGTGAATATATAAGCGCTCTTTACTGTTACACTATATTCTACGCTCCGGGAGATAATCCTGCTTTACCCGGGAATTTCCACAAAGATGCCTGAGCCTATTATTGCCATAATGTGACATTATAATTCTTCCGCGTGAAAAACTGGTGGGGCCGCCTTCTCAGGACAGCCCCACTTGTTGCTGCTTTTTTTGTCCAACCCCTCTTTAACGTAACGGTGACGGGCTCAGCTCTTTAAACTGCTCCGCGGCCTCATCCAGAACCTTGCCAAAACCATCTGCTTCTGAAAAAGAGAGCTCCCGGTAAGCCACCCGGTTATCGCCCAGACCCAGCTCTTCCAAAAGCGCGTTGAGATGGCCGATCCGCTTCTCAATCCAGCCGGCGGTATCTTTGTGGGGGCAGGAAGCCTGTTCCTCTTCTTTGCAACCGAGCACAACAATACCGTCCACGCCCATCTCGATTGCCTTGAGCAGATCAGTTGAGTCAACCTTGGCAACACAGGGATAACGGACCAGGGCCACGTGATCGGCCTTGTATCCTGCTACCGCAGGAAGCGCAAAGGGACCGTAGCTGCAGGCAACGGCCAGCACCGCCGGTGCGCTGTTGGCATTTTTAAGCAGTTCCGTTACCGCGGGCTCGATCGCCCCGGCGGCGTCATCGATCATCGGCGTCATGAACTCAATCGCATAGGCGGGGCAAATGGAGATGCAGAGACCGCAGGCCTGGCATTGTTCACTGCGAATGCTGACCGTTCCATCCACGTTGACCACGGGAACATCATAGGGACAGACGCGCACGCAGGTAAGGCAGTTGACACAGAGTTCTTCGATCCGTTCCGCCCCGGCCAGGCAGGTGAGGCAGCGGCGGGCTTCATTGATCGCGTCAGCGGCGCTGTAAGCATATTCGGCTTGCTTGAAATGCTTGATCCGCTCCGCCGGATCGATCATCGGAAGAGCATGCCGGTCGATCCGGGTGATCTTTTCGGCCACATCGGGCTCGAGTTTCTCCAGCGCGGTGGGCTCTTCCAGCAGGCCGCTGTCAAAGGTTTCACCGCGGAGATGGGCCAGAATAGCCTGCGCGGCAACGCGCCCGTTTTTCATCGACTCCACCGCTGTCCCCGGCCCGGTAACCATCTCGCCGCAGGCAAAAACCCCGGGAGGGCTTGCAGTCATGGTGCGGCGGTCAAAGACGACACGGCCGCGTTCGTCGAGGTCAACCTGGCCCTTCAGCGGTTCCGGATCGCCGCCCTGCCCGATGGCAAAGATGATCAGGTCGCCGGAGATAAATTTTTTGCTTTCCTTATTGTAAGCCGGGTTAAACCGCCCGCTTTCATCAAAAACACGGGTGCACTCGATGAGCTCAAGGCCGTTGATTTTACCCTCTTCACGGATGATCTCGTGCGGTCCCCAGGAGTTGTTGAACTCCACTCCCTCTTCCTTGGCTTCTTCTATTTCCCAGGGGAAGGCGGGCATCTCGTCGCTGCACTCGAGGCAAACCACCTTCACCTTGGCGGCGCCGCAGCGAACCGCCGAACGGGCCACGTCCATGGCCACGTTGCCGCCGCCGACAACGATAACCGTGGGGCTGCCTGCAAATGTGTAGTTGTCCCGCTTGACCTCTTTGAGGAAGTTGAGAGCATAAAGAATCCCCTCACCTTCCGCCCCGGGTATGTTCAGGCCGTGGCTGACCGGCAAACCCAAGGCGATCAAAACCGCCTGGTAGCCTTCCTTCTGCAACTGCTCCACCGAAAGATTGCGGCCGAGCTCCATGCCGGTCTTGAATTCCACTCCCTGTTCGCCGATCTCGGCGATATCCTGATCGATCGCCCCGTCGGGGAGGCGGTAGAACGGGATGTAGTGGCGCACGGCACCGCCCATAAAGGGCTCCCGGTCAAAAACGGTAACAGCGCAGCCCTCGCGGGCCAGATCGTAAGCGGCAGTGAGCCCGCTGGGCCCGCCGCCGATAACGGCCACTTTTCCCGCAGATCCGGGCTCTATCTCGGAAAGAGGCGCCTTTACTGTGCTGTTTTCCACAGCGAAGCGCTTCAGGGCGCGAATAGAGGGCGGCTGGTCAACATCATGACGGCGGCATTCATCTTCGCAGTGATGCGCACAGATAGTGCCGCAGATTGAAGGCAGGGGATTACTTTCCTTGATCAGCGCCAGCGCCCGGTCAAAATCGCCCGTGGCGATGGCTAAAAGATAATCACGTACATCTTGATGAATAGGACAGGCTACCTGACAGGGTGGAAGAATGTTTTCCGCCGGTTCCTGGATTTTATGCTCGGCCAAGAATAATCACTCCTAATTATATTTTTATCCCAATACTTATATTTCGCGGTTAAATTCTGTATTCCTTTCAACAGCAGTTTAAATTCTCTCTATTCTTTCAGCTTTTCTATTATTTCCAGGGATTTTTTTCATGAAGGAATTAATTTTTTGTTCGCGAAATAAAAAACAACTTAAATATAAGATCTGCCCCGGCGTAATACGGAGGTGGCCCGGGCAGCTTCGATCACCCGGCGGGCCGGGATCTCCGCCCGCCTGACGGCATTTTCATCATCGGAGGCGGGAGACTGTGCGCAGCAGCCATGGTGACCGGCATCGGCGGCGCCGTGACCGTCGCCGACGAGGATCATTCCCTGGACCAGCATCAGATCATGCAAGGCCCTGAGCGCTGTTTCCTGTCCGCCGAAACGGGTTCCGCCGGTGGTCACTGCAGTTATTTGACCAATCCTGGGAGGTTGCATTGAAATGCATATGCTCAAGAAACAGTTTGCTTGCTTTTTGGCCGCGCTGATTGTACTGCAAATTTTTGTTTTCACCATCCAGGCGGCACCCTCAAGCGCTGAACTGAAGCTAAATTCCGAAGCCGCTCTGCTCATCGATGCAGAAAATGAAACCGTGCTCTACGAGAAGAATGCCCATAAAAAAATGGCTCCGGCCAGCCTGACCAAGCTGATGATCCTGCTGCTGGCCATGGAAGACCTGGAAGCAGGCCGGGTGGACCAAGACAGTACGGTCACCATAAGTGAAAGAGCCTGGCGAACCGGCGCCGATGAATCGCAGATGTTCCTCAATGCCGGGCAGCATGTTTCTTTCAAGGAGCTGATTGACGGCATCGCCGTCGTCTCGGCAAATGATGCCTGCATCGCTGTAGCCGAGCATCTGAACGGTTCTGTCGAGGTCTTTGTTCAGCGGATGAACTCCCGGGCGGCCGAACTGGGCCTGAAAAACAGCCATTTTGCCAATGTTCACGGCCTGGACGACCCCGCTCACCATATGAGCGCGGCCGATGTAGCCCATCTCACATCTTACCTGATCCGCTCCCATCCGGAAGCGCTGGCGATATCTTCTAAAAAGGAGCTTACTTTCAATGAGATTCTCCAGTTTAACTACAATACCCTTCTTGGTAAGTACCCCGGCACCGACGGCATGAAAACAGGGAATACGCCCAAAGCCGGCTACTGCCTGGCCTCGACCGCCGAACAGCAGGGGATGCGCCTGATTGGCGTGACCATGCACGCGGATACCAAGGGCAAGCGCCACAACGACAGCGTGGCGCTGCTCGATTACGGTTTCTGCAACTATGAACTGAAAACACTTTACGAAGAGGGTAAGGTTGTCACCACCATACCGGTGAAACGGGGACAGAAAAAGGAAGCCGCCCTGGTCAGCCCCGATCCGGTGCGGGCCGTGGTTCCCCGCAATAACAAGAGCTACAAAATCACCGAAGAGCTTGACCTCCCCCGGTCCTTGAACGCCCCGGTGGAAAAGGGCGACGTCGTCGGCACGTTGCGGCTGAAAGATGCTCGGGGTAAAACGATCACCGAGGTGGAGTTGAAGGCAAAAGAAAGTTTAAGCCGGCTGGGCTTCTTCCCCCATATCTGGCGCCAGGCGGGTGACCTTTTCAGCGGGCTCTGGAAGCGGATCCGGCGGTGATCGTTTGATCAAGCGAAAAAGAGCGGCGGGGCGGGCGGGAACAGGCCCGGCCCCGCCTCATTTTCAAAGCGGTTATTTACCCTTCAGCGCTGCTTGTGCAGCCGCCAGCCGGGCTACCGGTACCCGGTAAGGGGAGCAGCTGACATAATCAAGCCCGGTTTTTTCAAAGAACTCTATCGAGGCCGGATTTCCGCCGTGCTCGCCGCAAACCCCCAGTTTGAGCGCCGGCCTCACCCGGCGCCCCTGTGCAGTCGCTTCAGCCAGCAGCCGCCCCACGCCCTCCCGGTCCAGCTCGATGAAGGGGTTTTCCTTCAAAATCCCTTCCCGCACATAAACAGGTAAAAAACTCCTCTCGGCGTCATCACGGCTGAATCCCAGCGTGGTTTGGGTCAGATCGTTGGTCCCAAAGGAGAAAAATTCGGCATCTTCGGCCAGCTCTCCAGCCAGCAGGCAGGCTCGCGGCAGCTCGATCATCGTGCCCACCAGGTAAGATAACCGGCGTCCGGACCGGCTGAGCAGCTCTTCCGCTACCGCCGTAATCTCCCCGGCGATCCGCTTCATCTCAGCGGCATGGCTCACCAGGGGAATCATCAGCTCCAGTTTGATCTGCTCCGGGGAAAAACCTTCCTGCATCAGCTCCAGGGCGGCTGTGATCACCGCCTCTGCCTGCATGCGGCAGATTTCGGGATAAAGCAACCCCAGGCGGCAGCCGCGCAGGCCCAGCATGGGGTTCAGCTCCAAAAGGTCGTTTACTTTTTGCAGGAGTATTTCTTTCTCTTTCAGCTGTTCACCGCCGTTTTCCTCACGGCGCAGCCGATCCACTTCGATGAGCAGCGTTTCCCGGTTCGGCAGAAATTCGTGCAGCGGCGGATCCAGCAGGCGAATTGTAACCGGGTAACCGGCCATCGCACTGAGCATTCCTTTAAAATCATTTATTTGCAGCGGCAGCAGCCCCCGCAGGGCCCTTTCGCGTTCGCCGGCGCTACCGGCCAAAATCATCTGCCGCACCAGGGGCAGCCTTTCTTTTTCCATGAACATGTGCTCGGTCCGGCAAAGACCGATCCCTTCTGCGCCCAGTTCCAGGGCCCGGAGGGCATCTTCGGGCCTGTCGGCATTGGCCCGCACCCCCAGGCGCCTGGCCTCATCGGCCCACTGAAGAAGCTTTTTAAATTCCGGCGTAAGCGCGGGCTTGATCCGGGGAGGCTGCCCTAAAATTACCTCTCCGGTAGTCCCGTCAATAGAGAAAATGGTTCCCTCGGGGTAGCCCTGACCGCCCACCGCCAGCCGGCGCGCTTCCAGATCGATCTTCAACTCCTTGCACCCGCAAACACAGGGTTTGCCGGCTCCCCGGGCGATAACGGCGGCATGGCTGGTCATGCCTCCCCTGCTGGTGAGAATCCCCTGGGCGCCGTAAAACCCATGCACATCATCGGGAGTGGTTTCCGGGCGCACAAGAATCACTTTTTCCCCGGCGCCAGCCTCATCCCGGGCTCTATCGGCGTCAAAAATAATCTTTCCCGACGCCGCACCCGGTGAGGCCGGCAGGCCGCGGGCCACTGCATTAATCTTGCCGTTAGGATCAAACCGGGGATGCAGCAGCTGCTCCAGCCCGGCGGGGTTAATTCTCTGCAGCGCTTTTGCTGTGCTGATCTTGCCTTCTTCAACCAGGTCCACGGCGATTTTTACTGCGGCGGCGGCGGTCCGTTTACCCTCACGGGTCTGTAAAAGATAGAGCTTGCCTTTTTCAATGGTGAACTCAATATCCTGCATATCACAGTAATGATCCTCTAACAGCTGACACAGTTCCATAAACTGCCGGTAAACCCGGGGCAGGGTGCCGCTTAAATCCTTCAAAGGGCGGGGTGTGCGCACACCGGCAACCACGTCTTCGCCCTGCGCATTGAGCAGGTACTCGCCGTACACCCCTTTTTCACCGCTGGCCGGGTTTCGGGTGAAAGCAACCCCGGTCCCGCTGTCACAGCCCAGGTTTCCGAAAACCATGGCCTGCACGGTAACCGCAGTGCCGAGATGCTGCGGAATCGCATTGACCCGGCGATAAACCAGGGCCCGCTCCGTATTCCAGGAATCAAAAACTGCTCCTACGGCCTGAAACAGCTGTTCCCGCGGATCATGGGGAAACCGCTCCCCGGTGGCTTCAGCAACCACCCCAAAAAAACGATCGATCACCGCTTCCAGTTCAGTTTCACTCAACCCGGCGTCGTCCTCAACCCCGTTCTCTTCCCTGGCCTTTTCCAAAACCGACTCAAAAAGCTGGTGGTCTACGCCGAGAACAACGTTGCTGAACATCTGGATAAAGCGGCGGTAGCAATCCAGGGCAAACCGGTGATCCCCTGTTTCAGCCGCCAGTTCCCTCGTGGTAAGCCGGTTAAGGCCGAGGTTGAGAATGGTATCCATCATCCCCGGCATGGAGACCGCGGCGCCGGAACGAACTGAAAGAAGCAGGGGCTTCGTTCCACCGAAACATCTCCCGGTGTCCTCCTCCAGCCGGGAGAGCTCCTGCTCGATTTCTTGCTTCAGCTCCGGCCAGAGCACCCGCTCTGCTGAAAAATACCTGTTACAGGCTTTCGTGCTGATAGTAAAACCGGGCGGCACCGGAAGACCAATTTGCATCATTTCCGCCAGGTTGGCTCCTTTACCGCCCAGCAAAGCTTTCATCTCCGCACCGCCCCGGGAAAAGCGGTATACCGTTCGCCCCTTCAATTTCCCCAGCCCTCCTTGACCACCTGCATGATTTGATTGGCCACTTCTTCAACAGCCTTGTTGGAAACATCGAAAACGGTACATCTGATCTGCTCCATGATCCGGCGGGCGTAGTCAAGTTCCGCCGTGATTCGCTCCATGGAAGCATAGTCAGCCTGGGCGTTGAGCCCCAGGCTGTTCAAGCGCTCCTGCCTGATAGAGCGGAGCTGCCCCGGATCGATCATCAAGCCGATTACCCTTTCAGAAGGCACCCAAAATAGCTCTTCCGGGGGCTCCACCTCGGGGACCAGGGGCAGGTTCGCCACCATCACTCTCCGGTGGGCCAAGTACATGCTTAAAGGTGTCTTCGAGGTTCGGGAGATCCCGATGAGGACCACTTCCGCCAGGCGCAGCCCCCGGGGATCTTTGCCGTCATCGTACTTCACGGCAAACTCAACGGCGGCAATGCGCCGGAAGTAGTCCTCATCCAGCCGGCGGACCCGGCCGGGCTCCAGGTGAGGCTCCTTCTCCATGATCCTGGAAAAAGCGCTCATCGCCGGTCCCATGATATCGGCCGTGGGGATATTGCGCTTTGCCGCCTCCGATTCCACCACCCGGCGCAGCTCCGGTAAAACCAGGGTGTAGGCAACCGCACTGTTGCCCAGGGCGGCCTCCTCCAGGATCTCGATTATTCTGGCGCTGTCGCTGACAAAGGGAATCCGGCGCACCTCCACCTCTTCCGAATCGTACTGGCTGGCCGCCGCCTTGACCACAAACTCTGCGGTTTCACCGATGGAGTCGGATATAATGTAGACTACCGGTTTTTTGGAAGATACGCTCATCCGCCTTTTCCTCCCTAGCTGCACACCTCCGCCAGCAAACGGGCCAGCGTGGTTTTTGTTATTTTACCGATCACCTTAAGCTTATTTTCTTCCACCACCCGCACCACCGGAAGGGCGTCAACCTGGTGATCGGCAATCTTTTTTGCCGCCGCCACAATATCCAGGTCCGGTTCCACGGTAACGAGGTGGGGCATGCGGGTCATAATCACCGCCACCGGGATCCGCAAAAGATCGCTGCCCCCGATGGCTGTTTTCAAAAGATCCTTGCGCGAAAGGATCCCCTGCAGGTAACCCTCTTCGTCGATCACAAAAAGGGTGCCCACATCCTCCACGAAAAGAGAAACGATGGCATCGTACACCGAGGTCTCCTCGCGTATCACCGCGGGCACCGCTTTAACTTCGCCGACGGTAAAGCGTTTCAGGTAGTCGGCAAAAAGATTCCGGGCCTCCTTGCCGGCATAGGTATAGCCGACTCGCGGCCTGGCTTCCAGCAGGCCGGACATGGTCAAAACCGCCAGGCAGGGGCGTAAGGCGGCGCGGGAAACACTTAACCGGGAGGCGATCTCTTCACCGGATATGGGTCCGGATTTTTTGACGATCTCGAGAATTTTTTTCTGTCTGTGGCTCAGGTTCATTTTTTCCACTCCCGCATCATGCCGCAAGATGAGAGCGCTATTCCGCCAGCTGCAGCAGGGCAAAGTCGGCCATGCGGTTGAACAGCGCTTTTACCGCCGCCAGCAAGCTCAAGCGGTTCCGGCGCAGCGGTTCATCTTCAACCATAACCATAACCCCGTCAAAAAACGAATCCACCGGCTCTTTAAGCGAGCCCAGCAGTTCCAGGCAGGAGCTGTAATCGCGCCGCTGCAGGGCCTGCGCCAGCACGGGCTCGATCTGGAGCGAGCACCGGTAGAGCTCTTTTTCAGCCGGCTCGCCGAGGAGACCGCGTTTGATCGTTCCCTCCCCGGCGCCGCGGGAGAGGTTGGCCACGCGGATGTAGGCGGCGCTGACATTTTTTAAAAGATCTGTGCGCAGGTGTTCTTCCAGGGCGGCGGCCCGCTCGTAAAGCTCCGCCACGGAGCGGTAGGGAACCCCGAGAACCGCCTCGATAACATCGTAGCTCAGCCCCTTCTCCTGCAGGGCAAAGCGAAGCCGGTGGGTCATAAAATCGTGAAGGGCACCGCGCAACTGGTTCCGGCGCTGCAGGGACAGCGGCACCGCCGGCGAATGCTGCTCCAGGGCGCTGTCCAGCAGGGCCGCCGGGGTCAGCTCAAATGCATGGGCGGCCAGGACAGCGATGATCCCCTGTCCCTGGCGGCGCAGGGCATAGGGATCCTGGGACCCGGTGGGCTCGATCCCCGCCAGAAAACAACCGCTCAGCGTGTCGGCACGGTCGGCCAGCGAGAGGAGGGCTCCTTCAACCGTGTCCGGCAGGGAATCTCCAAAGTGCCGCGGCAGGTAGTGCTCGTAGATCGCCGCCGCCGTCCGCGGATCTTCTCCGCCGAGCAAAGCATATTCGCGACCCATAACCCCCTGCAGCTCCGGTAGTTCCCGAACCATGCGCGTGATCAGGTCGGCTTTGCAGAGCTGCGCGGCGCGCTTTGCCCTCCCGATGAGGGCGGCATCCCCGCCCAGGCGCTCACCGGTCAGCTCCACCAGTTTTACCAGGCGCTCCTGTTTCTCGGCCAGGGTGCCCAGCTCTTCATGAAAAATAACACCGCCGAGACGGCCGGCGTATATTTCCAGGTTTTCTTTGCGATCCTCGTTGTGAAAAAAACGGGCGTCGGCCAGGCGGGCGCCGAGCACCTTTTCGTAGCCCCGGCGAATGTTTTCATGAAATAGATTGTTGCTGATCCCGATGAAGCAGGGCTTGAGCCCGCTGCTGCCCTCTTCGAGCACGGGGAAGAAACGCTGGTGAACCTGCATCGTGGTGATAAGCACTTCCCGGGGCAGATTGAGGTAGTCGCGGGCAAAGGAACCGGTTACCGCCACCGGGTATTCCACCAGGTGGGTCACCTCTTCCAGGAGCGCTTCGTCGACGAGCGGGCGCCCTCCCGCTTCCGCGGCTTTTTCCACCAGCAGCTGCCGGATCCGCTCCCGGCGCCGCTCCTGATCCAGGATCACCCGGTTTTGTTCCAGGCAGTCAAAGTAGCCGGCGATACTGCCCACGGTAAAGGAACGGGGAGAAAGCAGGCGATGCCCCCAAGTTTCGCTTCCCGAAGTAACCCCGGCAAAGGTAAAGTGTACCGGCGCCGTGCCGTGGAGGGCCAGCAGCCAGCGCAGGGGGCGGGGAAAACGTTCTGCTTTATTGTCCCAGTACATGGGCCGGGCAAAACTGATCCCGCCGAGCAACCGGGCCAGTATCTCCGGCAGCAGCGTCTCCGCCGTCTTTCCGGGAAGCTCCTTCACCGCAAAAAGGTACGGCACCTCCTTGACCTGCTCCACGGTCAGATCCTCCGGGGCAAGGCCCTGGCTGCGGGCAAAACCATGCAAGGCCCCGGTAGGCGCACCGGCCTCATCATAGGCGCGCTCCAGCGGGGGCCCCTTTATTTTTTGCTGCCGGTGGGGCTGGCGGGAGGCCAGATCCTCGACCAGCAGCACCAGCCGGCGGGGCGTACCCCAGGCTTTGCAGCGGCGAAAGCCGAGGTGCTGCTCTTTCATCTGTGCGGCCAGGCCCTCCTGCAGCTGCTCCAGCGCTGCCGGGATGAAGCGGGGCGGGAGCTCTTCGCAGCCTACTTCAAGCAGCAGATTGTTTTTTCTCTCCTTATCCATGGCTTAAATCCCCTCCGCCCCGGGCGAGCCGCCGCCCGCCGCCAATTGATCCAGGTATATTTTTGCACAGAGGCGTGAAAGATGGCGGACCCGTCCGATGTAGCCGGTTCGCTCGGTCACGCTAATCGCCCCCCGGGCCTCCAGCAGGTTAAATGTATGCGAACACTTTAAAATATAGTCATAGGCCGGTAAAACCAGCCCCCTTTTCAAGATCCTTTCCGCTTCGGCTTCGTAGAGATTAAAAAGCTGAAAAAGCATCTCCTTGTCAGCCTGTTCAAAACTGTACCGGGAATGATCCCGCTCCGCTTTCTGAAAAAGATCGCCGTAGCTGGTTTCCCCGGCCCAATCCAGATCGAAAACGCTGTGGCGATCCTGCAGGTAGACCGCGATACGCTCAAGTCCGTAGGTGAGCTCCACCGGGACTTTCTCCACATCGATTCCGCCAACCTGCTGAAAATAGGTGAACTGGGTAATTTCCATGCCGTCGAGCCAGATCTCCCAGCCCAGGCCCCATGCTCCCAGGGTCGGCGATTCCCAGTTATCTTCGACAAAGCGGATGTCGTGCTCCTCAAGCGACAGCCCCAAAGAGACCAGGCTTTCCAAGTAAAGCTCCTGGATCCGGGCCGGTGCCGGCTTGATTACCACCTGGTACTGCAGGTGCTGATAAAGGCGGTTGGGGTTTTCTCCGTAGCGGCCGTCCGCGGGGCGGCGGGAAGGCTCCACGTAAGCCACCGCCCAGGGATCCGGGCCCAGGGCTTTTAAAAAGGTAGCCGGGTTCATCGTTCCGGCCCCTTTTTCGATGTCATAGGGCTGCCAGAGCAGGCAACCCTGCTCCGCCCAGTATGATTGCAACCGGAGAATAATCGTCTGCAGATCCATGCCCCTTCGCTCCTTTCCCGAATAAAGAAAAACTCCCTGTCCCCGGCCTGCTAGGCATAGGGACGGGAGGCTGTTCCCGCGGTTCCACCCTACTTGGTTCGCCCGAGGCGAACCCTCTCGATCAGGACACGCTCCGGGGCGCCTTCACCGGGAACCCCGCCGGGCTTGCACCATCCCCGGCTCGCTTCAAAGAGCCCGCACCGGTTACTCCTCCCCTTCATCGCGCCAACGTATTCAACCTTGATCAGATCCTAAACCAGGGCTCTCCTTTTTGTCAAGATTTACTTTACCGGCGCCCTGATCAGGGCGCCGGCTCCACCAGCCGGATCAGCTCGAGCGAGCGCAGCTTTCCAATGTCCAGGTGGTAGCGCCGGAAGGCCGCCGCCATGCCGGCCAGCTCCTTTTTTTGCCGGGCGGAGCTGCGAATCAGTTTAACCCGGGCCAGGGGCGTCCCGAGCAGCCGCCGGGCCAGGGCCACCGTCCCGGCGCTTACCCTGAGAGCATCACTTTCGGCACATTGCGGGCAAAAAAGACCGCCCCGGCGGGGGCTGAAGAGGAAAGCTTCGGCGGTACCGCACTGCAGGCAGCCCTGCAGGTAAGGGCAAAACCCGGCCAGCTCCATCATCTTCAGCTCAAATGCCCGGCACAGGAGCGCAGGATCGGGCCGGTCCCTGCCGCTCAGCAGGCGCCACCCCTGCAGCAGGAGAGCACAGGGCTCCGGAGAAGGCTCGGCGCTGTTGCTCAGCCGGCCGGCGATCTCGGAAAGGAACAGAGCGTAGGGATAAAGCCCGGCATCTTCGCGAAAAGCGGCAAAGTGCTCTTTAACCTGCTGGCCGGTGATCAGGTCAAGGCTGCGTCCCCGGTGAAACTGGTAGTTTCCAAAAGTAAAAAGATCCACCCCCGCGGCCAGCCTGCTTTTGGTTTTACGCGCTCCCCGGGCCACCGCGGTCAGCTTCCCTTTTTCCCAGGTGAGCAGGGTGATCAGGCGATCGGCTTCGCCGAGGTTGCGGCTGTAAAGAACAAGGGCGTCGGTTTTATAGCTGCGTTCAGGCATGTTCTCCTCCTGCTCTAGGTTTTATCATAGCCGAAGTCGCGCAACAGGCGCTCGCGGTTGCGCCAGTCCCGTTTTACCTTGACCCGGAGATCGAGGTAGATCTGCCGGCCAAAAAGAGCTTCAATTTCGCGGCGGGCGTCGGTGCCGGCTTTCTTGAGCAAACGGCCCTTTTTGCCTACAATAATACCGACCTGGGATTCGCGTTCCACGAAAATTTCCGCCCTCATTTCCAGCAGGTCTCTTCCCTTACGGGGGGTGATCTCTTCGATGACCACGGCGGTGGCATGGGGAATCTCTTCATGGGTGAGGTGGATAATTTTTTCCCGGATAATTTCCGCGGCGATGATCCTCTCCGGCTGATCGGTAATCATCTCCGGGGGATAATAACGCGGACCTTCGGGCAACCGGGCCGTGATCGCCTCCACAAAGGGTTCCAGGTTCTTTCCTTCCAGGGCTGACAGGGAAAAAACGCCGGCAAAAGGAAAAAGGTTCCGGTACAGGGCGCCGGTAACACCGAGCCGCCCCGGCGAAACCAGGTCCAGCTTGTTCATCACCAGGAAAACCGGGCCGGATGCTTTGCTCAGCGCGGCGGCGATGTGGCGATCTCCGGGGCCCGGCTTCAGGTGAGCCTCAACGATATAGCAAACCAGGTCGGCCTCGCGGAGGGCGGCCTGCGCTGACCGGGCCATCCGGTGGCCCAGTTCATGCCGGGGGCGGTGCAGGCCGGGGGTATCGATAAAGATAACCTGGGCGGTTTCAACCGTGAGAATGGCGCGGATGGCGGTCCGCGTTGTCTGCGGCTTGGGGGAGACGATGGCCACCTTTTCCCCGATGAGGGCGTTCACCAGGGTTGATTTCCCCACGTTGGGCCTCCCCACCAGGGCCACAAACCCGGAGCGGTATGCTCCGGGGTCCTCCGCACCCGCCATGGTACCATCCCTATCTCCAGTAGTATTAATTTTCCGGTTCAACCGTTATTCTCTACCCGCGGCGCCCCGGTATACCCGGCACCGGCAGCCTAACCCCGGTAAACAGTTTTCCGGTCGAGGACCGGGGTGCCGTCGATCAGATCGGAGCCCCGCACAGGCCCGCGCCGCCGGAGCAGTTCCACCTCCGTGAGCGAGTCCTTGCGATTGCTCACTCCATGTTGCGGGAATATACCGGCAGCGTGATCGCTTTTTCATGCTTGATCTCAAAACGAATTCCCCGGCTCAGTTCCATGTTGTTCTTGATGATTTCAAGTCCGCTGGCCAGGAGGTCCGGGTCGCCAACTGCCTGAATAACCACGGGGTTGACCGGGATCAGCCGGCCGTTAACCTCGATCAGGGGACCGACGCAGCGGATCCCCGATGAGACCACAATGCGCTGGCCGCCCACGCAGATCCCTTTTGCCCCTGAGATAAACAGTTCATTGATCACATCCCGGATATCGGCATCATGGATAATGGAACTGGGCGCTGCTGCTCCCGTTTCATCGTAGAGCTCCGCTGTAATCCCTTTTCCGGCCATCTCCAGCAGGCCCGCCTGGATCCTCAATTCGTGCAATTTCAGGCGGGTGGCATCGAGCTCTTCGTTAAGCACTTCCAACTGCTCTTTGGGGTCATAGGGCACTTTCTGCCGGGCCACGCCGTCGGCAATTTCAATTTCCAACCGCCAACCCTCGGAATAGCGATCCAGGGGAATCAGGTTTTCAATTTTCTCAACGGTGCCGGGGCTTAAAATATTGCCCGGCAGCGTAAAGATCTCATGGTCGCCTTCACTTTCATTTTCAGGCAAATGCAGTGAAAAGCTGAGCTGCTCTTTATCCTGCTGCACCTGCGAGTCGGTATTGACCAGGGCGAGAATTTTATCGACGAGCATGAGGTCGGCTTCACGGAGAATGATTTCTTGCACCCGCCGCCCCTGTTCGAGAATTGTTTTGGTGAGCTCATCGCCGGAAAAGAGCTCAATATCATAGTTGAAACTGGCCAGGGCTTCTCTAACTGCACTGCGTTCCAAAACTCCCAGTTCATCGGCCAACCGCTGGTTGTAGTCCGCCAGCTCACGTGCTACCGCCTGTTTTGAACTATGCCTCATCGTGACGGGGGGAAAGGCGGCGTGAAAACCGTAACACAGGGCCCCCAAAAGAGCTGTGTTCAAAATTATCAGGGCTAGGACAATCCACACCAGGTATCTTTTAAGTCGCTTCTCACCGGTTACCTCCACCGAAGACAGATCCCTCCATCAAATCTTTAGTATTACCAATATTATGGGCAGACCCTGAAAAACCCTATTATGGAGTGATGAAGAATGTTAAAAATGGATTAATTTTATCAGAATTCCCCAGAGCCGGGGCCCCAGGGTGAGCAAACCCACCAAAACAGCATAACCCGCTGTCAATAAAACAGCGGCGGCGGCCACATCCTTGGTAATACGCGCCAGCTTGTGGTGCTCCTCTATAACCAGGTCCACCATCTTTTCCACGGCCGTGTTGATCGTTTCAACAACCAGGACCGCAAAAACAGCCGTGATGATCAGCAAAAGCTCCCATCTCTTCAGGCCCAGCAGAAAAGCCAGCGTGATCACGGCTATGCCGACGACCAGGTGGATGACCATGTTTCGCTGCGTCGCAAAACAATAACGCAAGCCGTCAGCGGCGTACCGAAAACTGAGCATTAATCGCCTCATTGTTCTCTTCTCAGCAAGAGTTTGCGATCTCTCTGAGAATATCGGCCTCCCTTTGATCCATTGTTTCCGCAGCAGCAGCGCTGTCATGGTCATATCCAAACAGGTGCAGAAGACCGTGGATTGCCAGGATGAGCACCTCCCGCTCAAAAGGGCGGCCCGCTTGAGCGGCCTGATCGCGTGCCCGGTCCAGCGAGATGTAGATATCACCCACCACCGCCGTGCTTTCTCCTGCCGCCCCGGATTCCCGGGAGCCGGCAGGCTCCAACATGTTAAAAGCGAGCACATCGGTAGGGGCATCGAGTCCTCGAAAACGGCGATTAAGTTCCTGCAAGGAGCTGTCTCCGGCCAGGATAATGGCAACCGCTCCGTTTTCAGGACCGTACTGTTCCAACAGCATCCGGGCTGCCGCGGTCAACTGCTCATCTAAAACCGGGCTCAGCGTTTCTCCTTCAGCATCACCGGTTTTATTTATAATCACGTTCACCTGAGCGAGCTCCTTTCGATCTCGGCCCGGAGATCTTTTTCCGGATACTCCACCCGGGTGTGATAGATGCCCGCCATGATCCGGGCAAAGGTGTCTCCGATCTGATCCAGCTCTTTCAAGGTTAAATCGCATTCGTCCATCTGGCCGTCGTTTAGCTTTTCTTTGATGATCCGGCGGATGAGCACCTCGACCCGGTTGCCCACAGGCTTGGCAAGAGAGCGCGCCCCCGCTTCCACAGCGTCGGCCAGCATGATGATAGCCGCCTCCTTGGTTTGGGGCAGCGGCCCCTCGTAAGAAAATTTCTCGGTAAAGACCTGCTCTTCGACGCTGCTGTCCACCGCCTGCTGATAGAAATAGGCGATCAGGCCGGTTCCATGATGCTGCCGGATAATATCTTCGATGACCAGGGGAAGACGATATTTGCGGGCCAGCTCCACCCCGTCTTTAATATGAAGGCGGATGATCATGGCACTTAAATTGGGAGAGATCTTGTCATGCGGGTTTTGCCCCGAAAGCTGGTTCTCGGTAAAAAAGTAAGGCCGCTTGATCTTGCCGATGTCGTGATAGTAAGCGCCGACCCTGGTCAACAGGGGATCGGCGTTCACCGCTTCGGCGGCGGCCTCGGCCAGGTTGCAAACGATCATGCTGTGATAGTAGGTTCCCGGAGCAGTGGTCTGCAGGCGGCGCAGTAAAGGATGGTTGGGATTGGAAAGTTCCAGCAGGGTAATGGAGGTGGTTAAGCCGAAAGCGCTTTCCAGGTACGGCAGCATGCCGATGGCGATCACGGAAGATAGCAGGCCGTTGCCGACGCCGGCAGCCAGGGCGTAACCCAACTCTTTTAGAATGCCGCTTTCCAAGCTGAGGCTGCCCAAAAAGAGAAACTGCGCCATGATCGTGGCCGCATTGGTCCCGGCCACATAAAGCCCCGCCCTGGCCAGGTCTCTGCGCTGGCTCACCCGGGAAACGGCATAGATCGCGGCTAACCCCCCGGTCAAAGCGATGAAAAGGTAGCCGATCTCGCTGCCGGTGATGAGGCCCACCAGCAAAGCGATCACAAAATTCATCAAGATGGCGAGGCGGTAACCGAACATGACCGTAATGAGAATTACCCCCATCGCCGCGGGGATCCAATAATTGGAGAAATAGGAGGCCAAAACAGCCAGCAGCAGGGTAATAATAATCACCAGGCCCAGCAGCAACAGCAGCCGGGGGTTATTGTATACGTTTTCGATAAACTTGTACAGGTATATGCCCACCAGAATAAAAATAATTGCCAGCAGCAAAAATAGTCCGATGATTCCGCTGTAATCAGCCTGTTTCCCCCGGATCAGGCCCAGGCTTTCCAGCTGAGCCATCTGTTTTTCAGTAACCAGCTCTCCCTCGCTGACAATAAGCGTATTGCGCTGCAGAATCACCGGCTCGACGGTCCGGCGGGCCTCCTCGCGGTTATTTTCCGTCGCCTCGAGGTTGGCGATCATGTTGGGCTGAACTAACGGGCCGGCCAGCTTCAGGGCAACCTGCTTCAAGCCGGCTTCAAAGGGGAAAAGGGCGATTTCGTCTTCGATCTGTTTTTGTGCTGTCTTCTCGCCCCCCACCTTGACCCCCTGCTCAAATATTTCGGCCAGGTTAACCTTGAGCCGGTTTTCCAGGTCGGAGATGATCGATTTTTCGGCATGGAGGGCTTCGGCCGTGGAGGCGGAGAGGCCGAGCCGGCGCAGTGTCCGCAGCGCCTTGGTTTTTTCGCTGTGGGAAAGATCGGGATCGCTGCGAATCTCCGCAACGCCGTTAAAATATTCTTCCACGGCAGCAATAGCTTCTTCCTCCACCGCCGGGTTATAGTCAAAGACCTCCGCAACCGCCTTTGAAGCCTCCCGGCGCAGCTGATCCGTGGTATATTCGTCGATGATCTCGCGAGTTGCATAGATCGTCTTCGGACTGGGCCGGTTCAGCTGCACGTTGACCCGGCCGGGAATACAGACAAAAATCAAAATTATATAAATAACAACAAAGACAGCCGCCGCCAGCACAAACCTCTGGAGGCGCAGGTCCCACCGCAGCGGGGAATAGTTCTTGACATACTCTTTTATCTTCGGAATCGCACTCATAGATCATTTCCCCCGCCGGATTCGTAGATCTCGTAGGCTTTAATGATATTCTGGACAAGCGGATGCCTGACCACGTCTTTTTCGGTAAGGTAGACCAGGGCAATTCCCTCAACTTGTCCCAAAATGCGCGGCGCCTCGGCCAGGCCCGACTCCCGCTCCCGCGGGAGATCGATCTGGGTAATATCCCCGGTCACCACCGCCTGGGAGCCAAACCCGAGACGGGTGAGAAACATTTTCATCTGCTCGGAAGTGGCGTTCTGCCCCTCGTCAAGAATAACAAAAGAGTCATCCAGCGTGCGCCCGCGCATGTATGCCAGGGGAGCCACCTCGATTATACCCTTTTCGCGGTATTTTTGAAAGAGATCCACCCCGAGCAGCTCGTAAAGACCGTCGTAAACCGGCCTTAAATAGGGATCGACCTTTTCTTGAAAATCACCCGGCAGAAAACCGAGATGCTCGCCGGCCTCAACGGCGGGACGGGCCAATATAATCCGCTGAACCTGCTTTTTTTTGAGAGCATCAATCGCCACAGCCAGGGCCAGGTAGGTTTTACCCGTCCCCGCCGGGCCGATGCAGAGAACAATATCCTGGTGCCGCATTGCCTCGAGGTAACGCTTCTGCCCTATTGTCTTCGGACGAATCTGTTTGCCGCGCGGGGTCACCAAAAGCAGCTCGCTGAAAAGCTCGCGCAGCGCTTTGGCCTTGCCTTCACGGGTCAATTTGAGGGCATATTCAAATTCACGGCTGCCCAAAAAATGCCCCCGGCGAATACTGCGCAGCAGCTCCTGGAACATCTGGTAAAGCGGCTCCACCTCTTTTTCAGGGCCTTCAATAACCAGTTCAAAACCCCGGGGCAGCAGGTGGACATTAAAATTATCCTCCACCAGGCTGAAGTGACGGTCATGCTTGCCGAAGAGCTGCAGCGACTCGTCGCTGTTTTCGAGCAAAACTGAGCGACTGACGGTCTTTCCCGTCAAATAGTCTTCACCTCCCCCGGGCAGGGTTCAAGGACGGCGCAGTTTCAACATGCCAATCTCTTCCTTTTTTTCAACTACTGCCCGGACCCACCCGCCTTCTTTTTCCCTGTACTCTTCAAAGTAAAGCTGTTCCCAACCATCTTTACCGGGGATCTCTTCTTGCAGTTTCCGGACTGCCTTTTCCCGGGATTGCCGCAACGCTTCGCTGTATGGAACCTTTTTCAGCTCCACCTGCAGCTCGTAATAGGTTCTAGTCTCTAGTTCGACAGGGAAATTAAGATTCCTCCAACCCCATTTCAAAATGCGGCTCTTCTCCTCGGCGCTCCGGTACGGGTTTTTGGCCGGGCCCCACAGCCGCCGGCGGCCGCTATCCCAGCACAGGTAACAGGCGCTGCCGGAGCGCCCGGTCGGTTTTTGGGATATCCTCGTTAATTCGAGCGGTTCCCTGGCTTCGTACCAAACGCGGGCCTCCACTTTCCCCCGGGCGCGGACTTCCCCGGGCGGGGGTTGCTCCTCCGGATCCGGGGTGCCCTGATCAAGGCTAACCACCCCTTCGATCAGCAGATCCCCCCGGGAAACGGTGTCACCCGCCTCTACCGCCGCCCGCCCCTCGATCACCACCACCCGTTCGATGAGGCCGTCCCGGGAAGCAACCAGGTCGGCGGGACGGTTATCCGGCACCGGCTCGGAAAGATGTTCCACGATTTCAATTTCGAGCAGGACCCCGCGCAGCCTCAGCGCGGCCCAGGCGATATCGCTGTTGCGCCGGGGCAGCTCCTCGGCCAGGGCGGTTAGATCGATTTCCCTTTTCCAGATTCCCGGGCGGACACCGCACTGTTCCACCAGGGCCAGGATCTCTTCTTTTTCCAGGCGGTTGGTTCCGATGACGCGGATCTGCCAGACAAAAGATGTGGACAGGTAAAGTACGGCGACGAAAATTACCGCTCCGGCAACCAGGCCCCACCGGCGGCGCAAACGGTATTTGATAAAGGGGAGCCCCACCTTTTGCCGGATGCGCAGGCGGCAGCGCGCCTGCCTGACCAGGGGGCGCAGCGCTCTGAAAGAGTCTATGCCGAGGCAGAGACGGGCTTCGTCTTTTTGTTTTCGCAGATCCCAGAAGCCGAGCCCCCTTGAGACGGCCAGGTTGAGCACCCTTTCCACACCCCGGCCTTCCAAAGAGATGACCACAAATCCGCGGAGAAACCGCCACCATTTTATTATGAACACCGCTGTGTCCCCCTATACGGCAGCTACATTTCGTAGGTTAAATTCTCGAAAACCCCTTTGATCAGCAGTTCCTCGGCAAGCAAGTTTTCGATCTGCAGCTGTTCTCCCCGGATAATAATCTCGCCGTTTTTCACGGAGAGGCGAACCCGGCTTTCATCGTAGGAGATGACGCCGCGATGGTTTTCAATGTACAGCTGCACATTGCCCACCAGGGTAATGCGGGGGAGATCGAGCAGGACCTCGTGGGGCAGTTCAAAAAAATCAGCGATAACCTCTTTGAAACTGCCTTTCTTTTTTCTACGCGGCAAGCTTCAACCACCTCCCGCCAAATAAGTTTCGTTTAAATTTATGCACCGGCCGGATAAAATACAACTTTGCCAAGATAAAGCTGCTGCCAAAATTAAGATCCCCGCCCCCTGCAAAAGAGCCTTTTCCCGTAAGCGGTTTTACACAGAGGGGCAGGATTGCGGAATATGGATTGCCCGGCGGCTGAGAGAAGACAGCTGGAATTAAAAAAGCCCGGCTGCTATTAACCGGGCCTGAGAATCGGGGGTATGGTCATACTGTACTACACGCTCATCGCATCCGCAGGGGGGAAACCCCTGGGGAAAGCAGGCGCTTAACGATAACGGCGCTTTCTTCGTGCCGCTTCTGATTTCTTCTTGCGGCGGACACTCGGCTTTTCATAATGTCTCCGGCGCCGTGCTTCCGACAGGACGCCTGTCCGGGCACACTTCTTTTTAAACCTTCGCAGGGCCCGGTCAAGGGATTCGTTCTTCCCCACTTTAATTTCAGCCATAATATCTTCCCCCCCCTCTGCGCAAACCACCGCCAAAAAAAGGCTGTTTAAACCCCCCGCCCCCTGGCGATAGCAGGCGATAACGCTTTTCCTCCCAGAAGGTGCAGGTGCAGATGGTAAACCACCTGGCCGCCTTCCCGGCCGCAGTTGATCACCAACCGGTAACCGGACTTGTCCAGATCAAAAGAGCGGGCCAGGTCATTGGCCACACCCACCAGGCGGCCCACCAGGAGGGTGTCTTCCTCTTTCAAGTCAACCAGGGTCGGAATATGCCTGCGCGGAACAATGAGCAGGTGAACCGGGGCCGCAGGATAAACGTCTTTGAAGGCGACGATATCCTCGTCTTCATAAACTATCTCCGCATCGCTTTCCTTGTTGATAATACGGCAAAATATACAATCAGCAGTCATCACGAACCTCCTGCTTGCAATGCTGCAATTATAGCACAATAGCAGCCGTCCAGAAAAATAGGAAAAACAGGCCACCGTAAATGCGGTTTATCTGTTTATTCGGGATGGGCTCCGCTTTTACCTTTTTATAAAAAGAAATATTTAAAGCAAACCGGGTTCATCCTGTTCAAAAACCCGGGCGAAGAAGCCAAAGGTTTTTTCCTTCAGGGTTGCAGCAGGGGCGGGGGTGAGAAGAGACACCGCCACCAGGGTGATTACGGCAAGGAAAAAAGCGGGAACCACCGGCATCAGGCCGAAAGTGGTCCAGCCGGGGAGAATCCCCAGGTACCACAGGTGCAGCATCACTGCGGGCAGGATCAGGGCGGCACAGGTGCCGTACTGGTTGGCCCGCCGCCAGTAGAGCACACCGATCATCACCGGCAGCATTATCGAAAACCCCGAGAAAGCGAAGGCGGCGATAGCCAGGATGGCTGCCGGCCGGGCCAGGGCGATGCAGAGCGCTGCGGCGGAAAATAGAACCAGGATGATCCGGCCCCACAGCACCGCCCGCTCCGGGGAGATGCGGATATAAGGCGAGATGAGATCGTCTGTCACCAGGTGGGCCACGGTGAGCAGCTGTGAATCGATCGATGATTTGACGATGGCCAGGATCATGAGCAGGCCCAGAATCGTCCACAGCGGCGAGAGGTGGCCGCTGATCAGCAGCGGCACGATATTATCCGAATCCTTACCCACCAGCCCCGGTATGGAGACGGCGCCCCAGACGCCGAGCAGGGTGGAGATGCCGAAGATGAGCGCCATCGCCGCCGGGTAGAAGAGGGTTACCTGCTTCAGGTTCCGACTGCTCCGCGCGGCCATGATCCGGATAAAGATCTGGGGAAAGACCACCACCGCAATGGAGTTGATGAAAGAAAAACTAAACCAGTTTGCCGGCGCCAGATCCGGGGAAAGGGCGCGCTGCAGCAGGGCGGGCTGTTCAGCCGCGATCCGGCTGGTGATAGCGGAAAAGCCGCCCAGGGCCCTTACGAGAGCAAAGAGAAGCAGTACCGAGATGACCATAAAGAGAGCGCCCTGAAAGATATCTGTCCAGACGGTGCCCCGCATGCCCGCCGGAACGGTATAGAGCAGCGACACCACCACGATAATCGCTGCAGCCGGCCAGTAGGGAACCAGGCCTTCGCTGATGGTGGAAAAAGCAAGCCCGCCCCCGATGATGCTCACCACCAGGTAGGGCAGGGTGTAGTACAGCAGTAAAAAAAGAAAAAGCAGCGATACGGCGCGGCTCTTCAGGATCCCCCCGAAGACCTGGGGCTGGGTGGCGTAGCCGTAACGCTTCCCCAGCAGCCAGGAACGGTAGCCGATAAGATAATAGGTAAAGGGGGTGATAAAAATGCTCCAGCCGATAACATAGCCGTAGGCGCCGTAGCCGGCGTGGTAGGAGAACCCGGCATGACCGATGATCGTAAAGGCGGTAATGTTGGTGGCAAAAAGGGTCATGAATACAGCGATGCTGCCCAGCCCCCGCCCGGCCATAAAATAGTCTTCCCTGGTCTTGCGGGTAACCCTGGCTCCGTAACCGCCGATGATCAGGAGGACCAGCACGTATGCCAGGAGGATGCTGAATCCGAGGACGCTATTCACCGGTGCCAACCCCTTTTTTGTCATTATGCTCCTGTTCCAGCAATCCGGCCGGCGGATCGGGCCAGGCCAAAGTGACTACCAGGCCCATGGCCAGGGTTGCCAGCAGGGCGTATCCGATATAGTAAGAAAATGAAAAGGGCATAAACCCGAAGAGGAAGGGCGCCCGGGCATCCCATTTCCATAACCAAAAGCTGTTATGCAGCAGAAACATGATCAGGGCAATCAGCGAAGCCGCACCCAGCCTGGCTCCTGCGTTTAGCCTGTTCAAAAGATCCACCCCTCTTTTAAAAATAAAGACACAATTTGGATTCGACAGAATCCAGGCAATTCCTGCATGAACTGCTTTAATTTAGAAGGCGGTAAGTTTTAAAGTTCACCGTGGGGGCTTTAACCGGGCTGCAGGGCAGTTCAGGCAGGGCCGCCTTGCACCGCTTTGCCGAATTAAGCTATAATTAAACCGGGTCCAAAATAGAAAAGGGGTGGGCTCCTGCATGGAGCAGACCATAGACGTAGAGGAGGCCGGCCGGCGAACAGATCTGAAGATGATCGATGTGCGCTCCCCGGCGGAGTTTGCCCGGGCTTCGATCCCCGGGGCCGTGAATATGCCCCTCTTTGACAATGCCGAACGTGAAAAGCTGGGCCTGGTTTACCATCGCGAGGGGGAAGGCGCCGCCCGGCGCTGCGCCCTGGCGCTGGCAGCGCCCCGGCTGCCGGCCCTGGTTGACGAAATCACCGGCGCCGCCGGTGATAAAATACCGGTGCTGTACTGCTGGCGGGGCGGTCAGCGCAGCCGCAGCACGCATATTATCCTCGAACTGGCGGGGATCACTTCTTACCGTCTTTTGGGGGGTTACCGCGCTTACCGCCGCCTGGTTTATCAGCGATTGCAAAACTACCCCCTGCAGAGCAAGTTTGCTGTTTTGCACGGTTTAACCGGCTCGGGAAAAACCGCTGTGATCAGAAGGCTGATCCGGCGCGGCCTGCCGGCGATCGACCTGGAAGGTTTGGCCCGCCACCGCGGCTCGGTTTTTGGAGCCATCGGCCTGGGCGAACAGAGATCGCAGAAGGATTTTGAAGCGCTGCTGCTGCAAAAGCTCGACCTTTTCAACGGCTCGCCGCACATAATCATCGAAGGCGAGGGGCCGCGCATCGGCAAAATCCACCTGCCCAATTTTTTGACAGCGGCCATGGAGCAGGGCGACCATCTTTTGTTGACCGCCCCCCTGGAGAAGAGGGTGCACCGCATTGTGGAACAATATCTACCCTCTTTGCCACAGGAGGAAGAAACAGCCCGGATCAGGGAGGCGATCATTTCACTGCGCAAGCGCCTGGGAAAAACCATGGTGGAACAGCTGCTCGAGGATCTTGCCGCCCGGCGTTACGAGTCTGTCGCCGGTTCGCTTTGCCGCAATTATTATGACCGCCTCTACCACGATACCCGCCCCCAATGCCGCCCTTTCATGGCGGTCATTGACAGCAGCGATCTTGACCGGGCTGCGGGAGAGCTGGCCGCCCGGCTGCTTCATGAACCGGTGACAGCAACTAAATAGAAAGAGGTGTGAGGATTGAATCCTTATGATGCCGCCCGACGTTTGACCAGGGTGCTGCGTGAATCCCCCGAATTTAAAGAGTACGGCGAGGCCCAGAAACTGATCGCCGGTGACAGCGCCGCCCGCGAGATGCTGATCGATTTTCGCAAAGAGCAGTTCCGCCTGCAAAAGCAGGAGCTGTCCGGACTGGAAATAGCCCCGGAGCAGGCCGAAAAATTGGAAAAACTCTTTGAGGTGTTGAATTTAAACTTAAATGTAAAGCGTTTTCTTGATGCAGAGTTTCGCTTCAGCAGGCTCATCGGCGATATCCAGAAGATCATCGGCGAAGCCACCGCAGACCTGCTCGACCATACACTGATGCAGCAGTTCGGTGAGGCGCTTAACGACGAGGTTGATGAAAACGATGAGTCAGAATAGTATTCATCCTTTGCCCGAACGCAGTTACGAAGCCCTGCTCATCGATCTCGATGGAACCCTGTTGAAACTGGATCAGGAAAGCTTTGCCCGGTCGTACTTTGAGGCGATGGCCCGGCTCTTCTCAGACCGCTTCCCGCCGGAGGAGTTCTCCGGGCACCTGCTGGCCTCAACCATGAAAATTATTAACTGCAAGGATAATCAGCGGTCCAACGAGGCGGTCTTCTTCGCTGATTTTTGCCGCCGCCTAAAAACAGAGCGGGCAGCGCTGGACCCGGTAATCGAAAAATTTTACCGCCATGAATTCCCCCGCCTGCGCTCCTGGGGCCGGCCCCGTCCCCATGCCCGGAGCGTGCTCGAGGCAGCCCGGCGGAGAGGCGAAAAACTGGTGCTGGCGACACAGCCTATTTTCCCCCCTGTCGCCGCCCACGAGCGCCTCTCCTGGGGCGAGCTCACGGCCGATCCCTTTGATCTCATCACCACCCTGGAAAATATGCACTTTTGCAAACCGCACCCCGAATATTACCTGGAGATCGCCGCTAAAATCGGGATACCTCCCGAACGCTGCCTCATGGCGGGCAACGATACCCGGGAGGATATGGGCGCGGCAAAAGCCGGTATGGGTACTTTTTTGGTTGAAGGTGAGATCATCGACCGCGGTGAAGAAGCTCTGCCCCATGATTACCGGGGCTCGCTGACAGAGCTGGCTGAATTGATCGAGGCAAGTTTCCAACCGGCGGCCTCTTAATCGCCCTCCGGTTCCGCCTTCGGTTCGGGCTGCTCCGCCGTGGAGGCGTCTTCCGGGGCTGCACCGTCCTCTTCATCGGGAAGGCGAAGCTCGCGGATGATCTGATCCTTTTCATCCAGGAACAGCCAGCTGGTTTGTTCGCCTAATTTCTCCCGCTCCACCGTAACCAGGTGATAGCTGAAAGGTTCTTCGGTTACCCTGACCTGCACCTGGACGGTGCCGTCTTCCTGCGGGTAAACCTGCACGCTCTGGATCTCGCTGTTCGTGGCGCTGACGGCATATTCATAGGCCGGGTTAAAGGGGTAATCGGGCAGGGCGCTGTTGTCCTTCCGCAGCCGGGTCCAGCCTTCCATCGTCGCAATCACCTCGAAAGAGGTGGGCGCGCTGAGCTCACCGCGATCTGCGGTCACGAAAGAGACCGCGGTCTTTGATTCCGACTCGTCGGGCGCAACCACCGGCTGTTCACGAAAAAAATTGTCGTAGATGGAGAGGCTGACCAGAAGGACCAGCAGAAACAAAAGGGGCAGCAAGCGCCTGGCTTCGATGACAAAAAAACGGTGCATCAAGAAACACTTCCCTTCCTTTAAGGGATCTATATCATATTTCTATGCACCACAAGCCCGTTTATGTCTTACCCAGAAGATATTGCCCTTCAATTTTTTCCAGGCGCACGGTCACTATTCGTCCCGGCCAGCCCTTCCCCCTGCCCTCCAGGGCGACCCTGGCCCGCAGGTAATGCGGGGTGAAACCCTCGCCAAACTGGTACGGACGGACCTTTTCAACAAGCACCTCCTGGGTGGTGGCGATAAATTTACGGCGAAAATCATCCGCCATCCGGCGGCCGAGCGCGATCATCTCGCGGCTGCGTTTCTCTTTGAGCGACCGTTCAACC
>JAAZIE010000155.1 GCA_012510305.1 Bacillota bacterium
AAAAACGCACTTGATAGCAGTGCGGGCTTGCTAAAATTCCCTTAATACCTTAGTATTCCAGAGATGATCTTGTAAAAGATAGATGCGGTGGCTTGTGCCGCCGGGGTTGGGGCAGGCATGCCTGCCCCCTACATTTCTGGCGGGGCAAAGGGGATGGAAAGAAGGAGGCATCCGGTACCTGGGGCTTTCTTTTTTGCTGCTTCGGGTTCATCCGGCAGTTCATATAAGGTTCATCTTGGTGCAGTATGGTGGCGAAGGCGCCGCCGGCCGGGCCAATAGGCGCCCCGTTGGGGAGGCACTTCACATTAGGTAAATAATAAACATAGCTGCGAAGCTGGGGGGATTGCCTGTGCTTTCACAATTTAGCGTTAAAAGACCATACACTGTCCTTGTCGCTGTTGTTCTGGTGCTGGTCCTGGGAGTTGTCGCTTTTACCGGGATGCGCACAGACCTGCTGCCTGACATTGAACTGCCCTATATTGTGGTAATTACTACATACCCGGGCGCCAGCCCGGAGCAGGTGGAGCAGACGGTGACCAGGCCGCTGGAGTCTGTGCTCGGTGCAGCCGGCGGGCTAAAAAATATCAGCTCCATCTCCAGCGAAAATAGCAGTATTATTATTTTGGAGTTTGTGCAGGAGACGAACATGGATAGCGCTACTATTGAGCTGTCGCACAGCATAGATCTGATTTCCACCCGGCTGGACAGCACCGTGAGCAAACCGATGCTCATGCGAATCAGCCCCGATATGCTTCCCGTAGCGGTGACGACCGTGGATCTGGAGGGCCGGGAACTCGATGAACTATCTGAGTTTGTCAGCGGCACGCTTCTGCCTGCTTTTGAGCGCATCGATGGCGTCGCCTCTGTTTCTGCGGCGGGGCTGCTGGAAAAAGAGCTGCAAATCACCCTGGACCAGAAGAAGATCGATCAACTTAACCAAGAAGTTATGGAGGAGCTGGAGGCGAACCTGGGCCGTACAGAAGCACAGTTGAAAGAAGCGCAGGGGGAGCTGTCCGGGGCGCTGCAGAAGCTGGATGAGGAGACCGTCCAGCAGCAGGAGCAGCTGGCCGGGGCCGGGGTGGAGTTGAACAGCGCCATTGCCGGCTTGAACGCTCTTTTAGCTGAAGAGACTTTACTGGAAGCGCAGCGAGCTGCTTTTGAAGAGGAAAAAAAGATGCTCTTACAGTTCGACGGGATGGGAAAGCTGCCCTTTAGCCTTCCCGGTGATATTGGTGGGCTGGACCCAGTAATTTACGAAGGGCTCCGGGCATGGCTGGAACCTTTTTTACCGGAAGAACTGGCCGGGCTTTCGCAGGCGGAGATGGCCGAGATGATGGAGATGGCGGCAACTGCCGAAGCCCGCCTCGTCGCTGTGGAGGCGGAGTTGCAAAATATCACTGTGCGCCTGATGACGGCACAGGCGATGAAGCCGCAGCTGGAGAGCGCTCTGGCAGAGGCCACCGGCGGCTACCGGCAGGTTGAGTCAGGCAAGATGATCCTCCCGGTGGAGCTGTCCAAGGCCAGGGCGCAGTTGGTCAAAGGCCAGGAGGAGTTGGAAAAAGGGCTGGCCGAGTTGGAGGAAGCGCAGGAGGAGGCGCGCGGCCGGGCGGACTTAAACAAGCTCATTACTGCTGAAATGGTGAGCAATATTCTCCAGGCACAGAACTTTACCATGCCTGCGGGCTACCTGCAGGAAGGCGAGGAAGGGCATCTCGTTAAAATAGTGGGCCGTTTCGACACTGAAGAGTCGCTCAAAAACACCCTGCTCTTATCGCATGACAGCCTGGGCGAGATCCGCCTTTCAGATATTGCCCAGGCGGCCCTGGTGAACAACGCCGGCCATACCTATGCCAAGGTGAACGGCAACGACGGCGTTATCCTTATCTTCCAGAAACAGAATACCGCGTCCACAACCGAGGTAACGGGCAAAATCAGCGATCTCAGCGCAGAGCTGTCGTCCCAAAATGAGGGGCTGCATATCCGGGCGCTGATGGATCAGGGTGATTACATTAACATGTCCGTCCACAGTGTTATCCAGAACCTGCTCATCGGCGGCGCCCTGGCC
>JAAZIE010000156.1 GCA_012510305.1 Bacillota bacterium
CGCTAAGAGAGAGCAGCAGGGCCCGCGGCCCCTGCTCGACAAAGGTATCCGCAAAACCAAGGAGTTTTACCGGCAGGGAGAGGTTGTTGCCGGCCAGCATCTCCAGCACGGCGCTGCCAAAACCCCCGACAACGCTGTTCTCCTCCACAGTGAGCACACGTCCGCAGCGCCGCGCCCACTTCAAAAGCATCTCTTCGTCAAGCGGCTTGATGAAACGGGCGTTGATCACCGCCGCCTCAAGCCCCGCCCGGGAGAGGCGCTCCGCCGCCTTCAGGGCGGCGCCGGCGCAGGGCCCGGCCGCGGCGATGAGCAGCTCTTCACCTTCACGCAGAAGCTCCGCTTTGCCCCAGGGCAAAAGGCGCAGCTCTGTCAGCGCAACCCCTTCCCCCTTGCCCCGGGGGTAACGCAGCGCCACCGGACCCCGGCGGCGTTCCAGCGCGGTGTAGAGCATCAGGCGCAGCTCATCTTCGTGCCGCGGCGCCATCAGGGTCATCTGCGGGATGGAACGTAAATAAGTAAGATCGAATAGGCCCTGGTGCGTTTCGCCGTCTTCTCCGACCACACCGGCCCGGTCCACGGCAAAGATAACCGGTAATTTCTGCAGGCAAACGTCGTGGATGAGCTGATCATAGGCTCTCTGTAGAAAAGTGGAGTAGATCGCCACCACCGGCTGCAGCCCCCCGGCAGCAAGCGCTGCGGCCATTCCCACAGCATGCTGCTCGGCTATACCGACATCGTAAAAGCGCTCCGGGTAGAGCTCGGCAAAGCGGGCCAGTCCCGTTCCCCCGGCCATCGCCGCCGTCAGGGCCACGATCCCGGGGTTTTTAGCCGCCAACCGGACCACAGTCCGGCCAAAAACCTCGGTATAGGTGGGACCGGACCTCTTGCCGCTGGGCAGCCCGTTCTGCAAATCAAAGGGGCCGATCCCGTGAAACCGTTCCGGCGCAGCCTCGGCATAGCGATAGCCCTTGCCCTTTTCCGTGATCACATGGATCAGGACCGGTCCCTTCACCCGCGCCGTCTGAAGAAATACGCTCTTCAGCGCAGCGATGTCGTGCCCGTCGATGGGCCCAAAGTAGGTCAAACCCAGCTCTTCGAAAAGCAAGCCCGGTATAATCAGCGATTTTAAGCCTTTTCGCAGCAGTGCAGCGGAGTGAACCACGCTTTTGCCCAGCAGGGGCATCCGGCGGGCCCTCTGCTCAAATTCTGTTTTCAAGCGTGAGTACTTGGGATCGGAGCGGATCCGGCCCAGGTAGGCCGCCATCGCCCCCACGTTGGATCCGATTGACATTTTATTATCATTCAATACTACCGTGAAGTTGCTTTTAAGGTGGCCGGCATGGTTCAACGCCTCGAACGCCATCCCCCCGGTAAGCGCACCGTCTCCGATGACAGCGATAACCCTCGAGTGTTTTCCCTGTAAATCACCGGCTGCAGCCAGGCCCAGCGCCGCTGAAATGGAAGTGGAACTGTGACCCGTGCCAAAGGGATCGTGGGCGCTCTCCGAGGGCTTGGGAAATCCGCTCAGCCCGCCGTGACGGCGCAGGGTGGGAAAGAGCTTCCAGCGCCCGGTCAGCAATTTATGCGGGTAGCTCTGGTGGCCCACATCCCAGATAATTTGGTCGCGCGGGCTCTGAAAAGTGCTGTGCAGGGCCAGGGCCAGCTCCACCACTCCCAGGTTCGGCGCCAGGTGCCCCCCCCTGTTCGCCACTGTAC
>JAAZIE010000157.1 GCA_012510305.1 Bacillota bacterium
GCGTTGATCTCCTCGAGAACCAGGGTGATGGGGTGTTTTCGGCCCAGGTGGAAAGGGGCGCCGGGCAGGGTTACATCGATCTTTTCTTTTTCCCGGCGTTCTTCCGCCGCGGCTCCCCGCAGCTCCTCTTCCCTGCGGGCGAGGAGCGCCTCCAGCTTGCCGCGAAGCGCGTTTGCTTTTTTACCGGCCCCGGGCCTCTCTTCGGCGGGCAGCCCCCCCATCCCGCGCAGCAGCGCGGTAAGCTCTCCTTTCTTCCCCAGGTAGCGCACCCGCAGCTCCCTTAACTCCTCCAGGCTCTTTGCTTCTTCAATGGCCCGGGAAGCTGTCTTCTCCAGCTCTCCAATTTTAGTCAGCATCACCCTGCCGCTCCTCTCTTTTGCCGTTAAAAAAAGCCCCCGCCCCTGGGACGAAAGCTTCCTTCCGCGGTACCACCCATTTTAGCCCTGAATACAAGGCTCCGCTCTAATCGATAACGGGATGACCCGTCGCCGCCTAGAGGACCCCGGTCAACAGCAGGGCCTTTCAGCGGGAAGCTCCGGAGCGAATCTTCAGCGGGCGGGCCGGACAGGGCTTGCAATCACGGCCCCGTCTCCCTGAGACGGCCCCTCCCCCCGCCTACTTCTCTCCTTCATCGCCCAACCAAATATTCAGGTGCATTATAGCACACCGCTTTTCCAAAAACAACATGCAACAGCAAGTGCAACAGCAGGGACGTACCTTTATGTTGCATGTTGCAATTTGCAACAGCGGGGACGTACCTTTATGTTGCATGTTGCAATTACCCGCCGCCGCGGTTAACCCGCCCGATTACAATAAGCTGCTCCCGGTCGCCCACCGCTTCAAATATTTTATGCTCGGCAAATTGCAAGATCGCTTCCATCGCTTTGAAAGAAGAGCGGCCGTCTCCCTGTTCCAGCGCTTTTACCAGCACCCGGTTCAGCTCCAGCGAAGTCCGCGGGGCCTCTTTCAGGGAGTAGAAAAACTCTGTGAAAAACGAATAGATCGGCTTAAAGGACTGAAAAACCAGCCTGCTCACTATATCGCCCGAGATGGAGACGACCTTGTAATGAAAATCATAGTCACACTGGGTTAGCACGGCAATATTACCCAGGTTCGCTTCCTTTTTTTCCAGGTTGGCCCTTAAGTAAGCGAGATCCCCCGCGGTTATCCTAAGCGCAGCCCCGGCAGCGGCGCCGGTCTCCACGGTAACCCTGAATTTTAACAGCGATACGAGCGTTTCCCTTTCGATTACCCGGCGAATGCGCAGCGTCTGGACCAGGGTGTCCAGCGAACCGTCGCTGTAGAAATCCTTCACATAGGAGCCGCTCTGGGGCACGGTTTCCACAAACCCGTCCCGGGTGAGCATGGCGATGGCTTCGCGCACGGCAAAGCGGCCCGTGCCGTACTTTTCGGCCAGCTCGCGCTCTGTGGGCAGCTTGCTGCCGATGGGGTAAATTTCATTGATTATTGCAGTTCTCATCTCTTCAAATATCCTCGTGGAAAGGCCGGTGCTCATATTTTGACCCCTTCTTTGTTCCCTCTTTTGCTCATATCATAGCTTACTGCAGGCGCGCTGGCAAGAAAACACTTGACAATTGGCTAGACCAAATATATATTTTTGGTATAACCAGATTTAATCTTGATCCTATTCTGAATACAGGGAAGGGAAGTGATGATGGTGGGTAAAAAGCAGGGCGCCTTGTTCCGGGTGCCGTGGAAGCGCCTTCTGGCTATCGCCGGCATGGTTTTATTCTTTTTGTCCGGATCCTCCGCTGTCTATGCCGGAGAAGAGCTTTACCGTGACCTTTCCGGACGAGCCGCCGGCGGCGACAGCGGCTTTTTTGAACGCCTGGCGGAGCAGGGCGAGGAGATCGGCTGGGACAAAGCGGCTCCGGTGGAGTTTGAGGGCAACCTTCGTTTTCTCCAGGTTGAAGGAGCGGCCGCGGAAGAAAGAGGAGCGGGGATATTTTTGGTGAGGCGCCTCGACGGAGAGCTGTACCCTCTTTCTCTCCCCGCCGGCGGCGCCTATCCTGAATTGAAGAGCATGCTGGGAGACAAGCTTGTCTTCCAGGGGCTGCTCGCCGAGGCCGCCCTCGACGGAGAGGAATACACCTTCATCCGCCTCACCGAAAAGCCGCAACAGCTGCTGCTGGACCGCATTTTCAAAACTGCGATCATGTTCATGTTCTTTTTTGTGATGATCGGCATGGGCCTCAACCTTACCCTTCAAGAATTTATCCTGGTTTTCAAGAAACCGAAGGGGATCATCGCCGGCATAATTTTACAATGGCTGCTCATGCCCCTGCTGGCCCTGGGCATGGCCTACGCCCTCGGTTTTTATCACACTTTTCCCTTCATCTACGCCGGCATGGTCCTGATCTGTGCCTGCCCGGGCGGAGTCACCTCCAACCTGATGACCTATTACGCCAAGGGCGACCTGGCCCTGTCGGTATCGCTCACCTCTATTTCCACGGTGCTGGCGCTCTTTTTCACCCCGCTGGTCCTGACCCTCTTTTGCACCAACATCCCCGATGTGAAGGTGCCCACAGGGTTGATCATGCAAACCATTATCGGCCTGGTCCTGGTGCCGCTGATCCTCGGCATGCTCGTTCGCAAGAAGTGGCAGGCCTTTGCCGAAAAAGCGATGCCCTATTTCTCAGCGCTGGGGGTGCTGGCGCTGCTGGCGGTTATCGGGGTGGGCATCGTCACCAATGCGGAAAAATTTGCCGATACCGAGCGCTACAGCCTCCTTTTTTATGTCACCGTGGTCTTCCTTTCCGTCCTGGGGATGCTGCTGGCCCTGGGGGTTTCCAAGCTGGTCGGCATTGAAAACGCTCAGTCCAGGGCTATCTCCATCGAAGTGGGGCTGCGCAACTCCACCCTGGCGGTGACGATCGCCCTGTTGATCCAGGATCTGATGGGCGATTTTCACAGCTCCATGTTCGTGACCACGGCGATCTACGGGATCACCATGTATCTGACCGGTTACCTGATGATCCTGCTGTACCGTTACCTGCTTCCCCTTGGGCCCGGCCAAAAGGAGGAAGCCGCGGCGCCGGATTGAGCGGGCGCCGCACCAAAAATAATTTTACCAAAATAGAGAGGAGAGAGAAAACAAAATGAAGGTAGAACGCATTGAGCTTTATCACATTTCCATTCCCCTGCCCGAAGACTTTTATCCCTCCTGGATCCCCGGGTATCCGCAGCGGTTCAACCGCAGCACCCTGATCAAAATCACCACCGACGACGGCCTGATCGGCTACAGCGCCGGGATGGCCATGGAGGAAGAGCGCGAGGGTTTGGGCACCCTGCTGGGGCAGTATCTCATCGGTCAGGACGTGGAGAAGATGGAGGAAGTGCGGCACCTGCTGCGCGAAGCCTCTTACCTGGGCTGGCGCAACAGTTGGATTGAAGCGGCTTTTTGGGATCTGCTCGGTAAAAAAGAGAACAAACCGCTCTACCGGCTGCTGGGCGGTAAGGAAGGGCGGCTCCAGGCGTACTGCTCCACGGGTGAAGTGCACGAGCCCGCCCGGCGGGCCGAAGAGGTGCTCGCCGCCAGGGAGATGGGCTTCAAGGTGGTGAAGCTGCGGGTTCACGACCACGACCCTCAAAAGGATATTGAGCAGATCAGGGTTGTGCGCGAGGCGGTGGGAGATAGCATGGTCC
>JAAZIE010000158.1 GCA_012510305.1 Bacillota bacterium
GTTCCTCTTCTACTACAAGGAAGTAATTTCCTCCTACTGGAAACCTACAGTAACTTTACACTAACGAGGCATGCCTCGCACATTAGAGGTTAGAGGTGGGAAGTTGGAGGTGGGAGGAGGCAAGGCCTCCCCACCGTGGTGCAAGCAGTAGCGCGAGATTGTTAAAGTGACCTGCGGGTAAACCCGGGCGAGGCATGCCTCGCCCCTACAATTTTGTACGATACCTCCACGTTCAAATACGGTGGCCGGCGGTAAATATGGGAACAGGTCCCGTTTAACCACGCCGTTATCACCTTGGCCCTCAATCGGGGGGGGTGGGGGAAACACGGACCCGGCCGGTGGCCGGGGCCAGGATTACGTAGAGCCGGGAACCTTTTTTGTTTTTCAAGCCCACCGTGCCGCCCCTGGTGGGAGCTCCGATGGGCGAAAAGGACACTTTCTGCGTCCCTCCCGTTTCAGGAAAGTTGTTATACACATAAGTGACACCGGCGGGCAGCTTGACTGTGCTTCTTTCCACGTTTAAATCGAGGCGATAGTCGCCGGCTTCCCACCGGAAGCTGAGCTGCGTGTAGCGGCCGGTACTGATCGCCACCTGGCGGGCCAGGCGCAGATCGGAAGCGAGGCGCCAGGCTGCTTCTTCCAGGCGCCACTTCTCGTTCAAACCGGTGACCGCGGGCACGGCGATGGTGGTAAGTATGCCCAGAATCGCCAGCGCCACGAGCAGTTCGCTTAAAGATAAGCCTTCTTCACCTAGGTTTGCTCCTCTTCTTCTGCTTCCGCCTCTTCTTCTGCTCCCACCTTTTCATCTCCCTCCTCGGAGGCAAGGATAAGGCGAAAACCGACGATCAGCCGTTGCGTATCATCGGCTCTCTCAATGGCGGCCTCATCGATTAAAACCAGATGGGGAAACTGCTCCAGATCTTTTAGAAAGATGAGCAGATTTTTTCGGCTGCCGGTTATTTTCAAGGATACAGGTATGAACCGGCACCGCTCGCCCTTCTCGATTTCGGCTGCGTCCAGCGCTTCCAGCTGCAGCGGCGAAGATAGAATCAGCTTGTCCAATTGACCCATGACCCGGGGCAAATCGTCGGTTCCGGGAACCCTGGTCTTTATAAGCCGCTCCGCATCCTGCAGTTCGTGCCACCTGTTCTCGATGATCGCTTTTTGATCCAGTTTTTCATTGAAAGATTCGATGTCGCCTTCCAGCGCAGCAATTTCACCCTGCAGTGCACCAATTTCCTTGAACGCCGGCTTTAAGAAATACAACCAGTAGAGCAAGGCGGCCCCTGCCGCCAGCAGCACCACCGCGATAGCTGTAACAATTTTTGATTGGTTTTTCTTCGCATTCACGGCTACTGATCACCCCCGTCAGCGGCAGACATGTTCAGTTCAATTTCGTAACCAAATTCCTCTTCCACGGGAAAGGATATAAAGCGGCAGAATGCCGCGCCCATCCGGGTGAGATTTTGCTCAAAACGGACTATCCGCTGCATGCGCTTGCTTTCACCCCGGATGATCACTCTTCCCTCCGGGGTGGTCTCCAGGGAGGAGACCTCCAACTCATCTTTGCCGGCCTGGCGGTAGATCTTTCCAAAATCGCCGGACCAACCCTCGAGCTCGCTTTCAAGGGAGTGGGCCAGTTTTTCTCGTTTCTCCAGGTCGCTGATCTTTAACTCCAGCTCCTTCAGCGGA
>JAAZIE010000159.1 GCA_012510305.1 Bacillota bacterium
AAGCGCCGGGACAATCCAGGAGATGGCTTGCGGGATGAAAAAGCAACCAGTGATCATCTTCCGCCTCGCCGCCGCTATCACGGCAAAGGAAGGTCCAGGAAGACCGAGGTGATCCCGGGCACGGGTATTTATGGTTTATATTGCCACAAAGTATATTCATTCAACGCTTATTTAGACTTACTGTTATATCTCTTGCAATAATTTTATCAAGTGCATAAAGAGTATAAATAATAACATTTCAGATGATTGCAGGAATCGGCCTTCCGGTGTAGAAAGAAGATATTGTCAAAGGTTACTCTACATTTTACCACAGCAAGGGCAGTCTTCCGGCAGGATCATGCACCCATGGCGGGGCTTTCCCTGCCCGATCGACACTACCGGCAGTTCCGCGCCTACCGGAATGGAAACAGCAAAAACCGGCGGGGCATCTTTGGAAAACCGTCTATTTATCTTCGGGGGCTAGTCATGGCACACTTGGTCGAATTTAAAAAGGTGTTTTTTACTTACGAGCCCGGATCCGCAACAGAAGCATATGCGCTCAAGGGGATCAATTTGCAGATCAACAGGGGCGAATATATGGCCGTGGTCGGTCCCAACGGCTCCGGTAAATCCACCCTGGCCCGGCATTTCAACGGGCTGCTGCTCCCCTCAGACGGCGAGGTTTTCATTGACCATCTGTCCACTACAGGGAGCACCGCGGAGCAGATGAAGGAGATCCGCAAGCGAATAGGGATGGTTTTCCAGAACCCCGACAATCAGCTGATCAGCTCCATCGTGGAGGAAGATGTCGCCTTCGGCCCTGAAAACTTAGGTGTCCCCCCGAAAGAGATCCGCAGGCGGGTCAACCGTGCGCTGGCGGCCCTGAATATTTTCAAATACCGGCGCGAATCGATCTGCCACCTTTCGGAAGGGCAAAAGCAGCTCGTCACCATCGCCGGTGTTTTGGCGATGAAACCTGATTGTATCGTTCTCGACGAGCCCACGGCCCTGCTCGATCCCTTCAGCAGAAAGCAGGTTCTCGAAAGTGTGCAGAGGCTGAACCGCGAAGAGGGGATCGCTGTTGTTTTCATCACCCATTTTATGAGCGAAGCGGTCCACTTTGATCGCGTTGTGGTCATGGACCGGGGAGAGATCATCGGCGACGGCCCCCCCCGGCAGATCTACAGCCGGGGCGAGCTGATCAGGGAAGCGGGCCTCGATATGCCCGTACCCGCCCGGCTGGCCGCTGAGCTGGCCGGAAGGGGTTTTCCTCTGGACCCGGGCGTACTGCAGGTAGAGGAGCTGGTGCACAGCCTATGCCAATTGAGATCAAAAATCTAAGCCATACCTACAAGGAAGGCACCCCTTTTGCCCGGCAGGCTCTATTCGAGATCAACCTGCGGATAGAGGACGGGGAATTTGTCGGTATCATCGGCCCGGCCCAGTCGGGCAAATCCACGCTGGCTCAATACCTCAATGCGCTCTTTGTCCCCAGGTGCGGACGGGTGCTTATCGACGGTAAAGATACCGCCGATCGAAACACGGACCTGGTGCAGATCAGGTTTGATGTGGGTTATGTCTTTCAAAGTCCCGAGCACCAGCTTTTCAAAACCACGGTGGGCGAGGATATCGCCTTCGGGCCTACCCGCCAAAAATGCTCACCGGCAGAGATCGATCAAAGGGTGCGTGAAGCGATGGCCCTGGTGGGGCTGAGCTATGACACCTTTTTTGGTCGTGATATTTTTGCTTTAAGCGGCGGCCAAAAAAGAAGGGCCGCCATCGCCGGCGTTCTGGCCTGCCGCCCCCGGGTCCTCATCCTTGACGGCATCACCGCCGGCCTCGATCCGCAGGGCCGCAAAGAGATCCTCAACGTAGTCGAAAGACTGCACCGGGAAAGGGAGATAACCGTTATTTTCATCTCTCACAGCATCGATGACGTGGCCCGCCTGGCCGAGCGCATCATCATCATGGACCGGGGGAAAATCGTCGATGACGGCACGGCACGGGAGGTGCTGGGCAAAAGCTATCGCCTGCAACAAATCGGCCTGGAACCGCCCCAGGTGATCGAGATCATGCAGCGCCTGCGTGAGGAAGGCTTCGCCGTACCCACCGGGGTCTTAAACGTGAATGAAGCCGTTTCCGAAATTGCCAAAGTGCTGAAGATACCGGGAGGGGACAAAGTTGGAGCTAACTAAAAACCTGACCCTGGGGATCTATTTTCCCGCGGATACAACGCTGCACAGCCTCGATCCGCGGACCAAAATTGCCGGCACAACCTGTTTGATCGGCCTGCTCTTGTTCACCAATAACTATACCGCCTATGCTTTTTTTGCCGCCTTCGCCCTGGGGCTGATCCTCATGGCCAAGATACCGCTGGGGTTTGCCCTGCGGGGCCTGCGGCCGATGCTGCCCTTTCTGGCGATGATGTGGGTTTTCCAGATATTCTTTCAAAAACCTGAGGGGGCGAAAGTTGTCTTTTCCTGGTGGCTCCTCAGCGCCACCGACGCGGGGTTACATATCGGCACCCTCATGACGATCCGGGTGCTGTTGCTATTTTTAATGACGACGATCCTGACCCTGACCACCTCCACCGTTGAGCTCACCGACGGTACCGAGGCGCTGCTGCGGCCCTTTCAGAAAATCGGCGTGCCCGCCCAGGAGCTCGCCCTGACCATGGTCATCGCCCTTCGCTTCGTCCCCACGCTGGCCGAGGAAGCCGAAAAGATTATCAAGGCGCAGATGGCGCGCGGCGTCGACTTCGATCGCGGCAATTTTATCCAGAAAATTATAAAACTTTTCCCCGTACTGCTGCCCCTTTTCATCAACGCCTTCAGAAGGGCCGACGACCTGATCACGGCCATGGAGTCGCGCTGCTACAGTGGAGGAAAGGGCAGAACAAAAATGAAGGTGTTAAAGCTGGGAAAAAACGATTACTATTCCTGGATTGTCCTGCTGGCCTTTGCAGCGATGCAGGTGATCCTGATCGTTAAAATTTTGCGCCCCTATTAACCGAACCCCTTGCGCTTGATCCGATCACCTGAATCCCCCAACCCGCCCGGACATCTCCCGCCACGTTTTATTCAAGCAACACAATAAAATGCGCGGGGCCGAACCCGTTTGCCCCGCGCACAGTTTTATTCCTGGAGCAGGGCCGGCAAAACGAAGCCGGCACCGCTGCTATGTTTACGCTTTGTTCGAGGATCCGAACAGGCGGATCTTTTCGCGAATGATCGCTACGGCCGCTTCGCGGGCCGGCTTGAGAACGCTGCGCGGATCAATTTCATCAGGATGTTCCGGCAGGTAGCTGCGGATAGCGCCGACAAAAGCCTCCCGGATGTTCGTGTCGATATTGAACTTGCTTACGCCCAGCCCGGCCGCTTTTTGAATATCCTTATCGGCAACCCCGGAAGAACCATGCAGCACGATGGGGCAGGTGATGATCTGCTTGATTTGCTGCAGCCTTTCGAAATCAAGCTGGGGCTCACCCCGGTAGCGCCCGTGGGCCGTCCCGATAGAGATGGCCAGGGCATCGACGCCGGTCTGCTCAACAAAGTATTTCGCTTCTTCGGGATCGGTAAAGAAAGCCTCGGCCTCGCTGACGCTGATATCATCCTCCGTCCCGGCTATCTTGCCCAGCTCCCCCTCCACGGTAACGCCCACCGCATGAGCCACCTCGACCACCTTTTTGGTCAGCGCAATATTCTCCTCCAGGGGAAGCAGCGAACCGTCAATCATAATCGAAGAAAAACCGCTGCGGATGCACTGCACCGCCTGCTCAAAACTGGTCCCGTGGTCCAGGTGCAGCACCACCGGGACGGAAACTTCGGCGGCGGCCCGGTTAACCAGGGCCACGATGTAC
>JAAZIE010000020.1 GCA_012510305.1 Bacillota bacterium
CCGGAAAGCGATACCGAGCCGGCAGGCGATGCAGAACCGCCGGAGAGTGAACCGGAAAGCGATACCGAGCCGGCAGGCGATGCGGAAACGCCGGAGAGTAAACCGGAAAGCGATGAGCTGCCCGGGACTGCGGAGATTGAGTCCGAAGAGGCCCCGGCAGAGGAACCGGATCAATAGAGCACGCAAGGGCGGGTAAATCATGGCTGGAAAACGTAAAATACCTTTACGCATCTGCGTCGGCTGCCGCACAAAAAAACCGAAACAGGAACTGATCCGCCTGGTGCGAACGCCGCAGGGCGAAGTGCTTCTGGACCTGCGCGGAAAAATATCCGGGCGCGGAGCCTATATCTGCCGGCAAAAAGCCTGCTTTGAGCTGGCCTTGAAAGGCAAACGTTTAGAAAAAAATTTAAGACATCCTCTTTCCGAAGAGATTATTGCGGAGATTACAGCGCTGCTGCAATCAGAAAGTGAGCGCACGTCTTAACGGATTTCACAAGGAGGGCTTTCAATGGAGGTGTATTGATTGGCTAAGGTAAGAGTTTATGAATTAGCCAGGGAGCTGGGTACAACCAGTAAAAAATTGATCGAAGCTCTGGGTGAAATGAAGATTGAAGTTAAAAACCATATGAGCACCCTCGATCGCGAGGAAGCCGGGCGGGTTATCGCTATTCTCACCGGCCGTGCGGAGGGCGAGAAAAGCAAGAAAACAAAAGAAGCTCCCGCGCCGGTGGAAGGAGATAAGCCCGCGCCGGCTTTGGAAGAAAAAAAGAGCAGGGTCAAAGAAGCGGAAAAGGCAACCGCTGCGCCCAAAGTGAGGCGAAAGCCTGAGAAGAAACCCGCGGTTAAAAAAAAGAGGCGCAGGGTTAGCGTCGAGGGGCGCGTTACCGTCGGCGAGGTGGCCGCTATTTTTGAAATTACACCGGGTGAGCTGATCACCAGGCTTCTCGAGATCGGCGTTGTCGCCAACATCAACCAGGCCATCGACCCTGAAACCATCGAACTGGTCGCCGACGACTACAACTTGGAAGTTGAATTTGTCGCCGATCCCATCGAGCAGGAGCTTTTGGGCGAAGAAATATCCGGCGAGAAAAAGCTCAGTGAACGCCACCCCGTGGTAACCGTGTTGGGCCATGTGGATCACGGCAAAACATCCCTTCTCGATGCCATCCGCGAAGCCAATGTCACCGCAAGAGAAGCCGGGGGCATTACCCAACATATCGGGGCATATACCGTGGAGATCTCCGGGAAAAAGATCGTGTTCCTGGATACACCGGGCCATGAAGCCTTTACCGCCATGCGCGCCCGGGGGGCCCAGGTTACCGATATCGCCATCCTCGTTGTAGCAGCCGATGATGGGGTTAAACCGCAAACCATTGAGGCGATCAACCATGCCCGGGCGGCGGGTGTGCCCATTATCGTAGCGATCAACAAGATCGACAAGGCCAATGTGAACCCGGAGCGGGTGAAACAGCAGCTTTCCGAGCAGGGGCTGGTCCCTGAAGAATGGGGCGGCGAAACTATCTCTGTCCAGGTGAGCGCCAAGCAGCGCGAAGGGCTTCAGGAGCTGCTGGAGATGATTTTGCTGGTGGCCGAACTAAGCGAGCTGCAGGCTGATCCCGGGCGGACCGCCCGGGGAACGGTGATCGAGGCGCACCTCGATCGGGGCCGGGGACCGGTGGCCACGGTCCTGGTACAGGATGGAACGCTGCACGTGGGCCGCTCGCTTATCTGCGGCACCACCACCGGCAAGGTGAGAGCGATGTTGAATCAAAAAGGCGAGCGCATCGCTTCTGCCGGTCCGGCGACACCGGTGGAGCTGCTCGGTTTGAACGAGGTGCCGCTGGCCGGCGATCGCTTCCAGGTAATCGAGGATGAGCGCCTGGCCCGGCAGGTTGCCGAAAGACGCTCGCAAAAAATAAAGGCGGCCGCACAGCGCTCCCAGCGGGTTACCCTGGACGATCTGTTCAAGCAGATCCAGGAAGGAGAAACAAAAGAGCTGAACCTGGTCCTCAAGGGCGATGTCCACGGCTCAGTGGAAGCGCTGCAGGAGGCCATTCTCAAGCTGAGCTTGGATGAAGTCAAGGTCAAGATCATCCACGCCGGCGTGGGCGCGATCAACGAGTCCGACGTAATGCTGGCCTCGGCCTCCAACGCCATCGTCATCGGGTTCAATGTGCGCCCGGACAGCAATGCCCGCCGCATGGCCGAATCCGACCGGGTGGACCTGCGCCTTTACCGTATCATCTACGAAGCGCTGGAAGATATCAAGCTGGCGGTACAGGGCCTGCTCAAGCCGATTTACCGCGAAGAAATCGAGGGACAGGTTGAGATCAGGCAGGTCTTCAAAGCTTCCCGCCTGGGCAATATTGCCGGATGCTATGTGACCGAAGGACGGATCACCCGAAACTCCCTGGTCCGCTTGATTCGCGACGGGGTGGTGCTGCACGAAGGCAAGCTGGACTCTTTGAAACGGTTCAAAGATGATGTCCGCGAGGTTTCCAGCGGGTTTGAATGCGGCATTCTTATTGAAGGGTACAACGATATCGCCGAAGGCGACCTCATCGAGGCTTACTCGATGAAACGGATTAACTGATCGCGCCTTCCGCGCCTAGGAGGAGAGGACGATCTCTTTAAATAGATCCCGACGGGTTGCCGGGGAGATGAAAAAAGTTTTGGGCAGATTGATCGCTCGTGAGATCAAAGATCCCCGGATCGCTGCGCTGACCAGTGTTACCGGGGTGGATCTGTCACGAGATCTGCGCCATGCCACCGTATACGTGAGCATCTACGGGAGCGAGGCCGAAAAAAATGAGTCCATGCAAACGCTGAAGCGCGCCACCGGTTTTATCCGCAGAGAAATCGGTAAAAATATTCGGCTGCGCTATACTCCCGAGATCAGTTTTGCCGAGGATCGTTCCATGGAATATGGCGCGCATATTGATCGTGTTTTAAAATCCCTTGACGAGGACGACCGCAGGGAATAATGGAGCGGGGGACAATGGAACAAGAGACTAAAGCGATCGCCTGGTTGCTGCGTCAACGCAACCGGTTTAACCTGGTTTCCCATATCCGCCCCGACGGCGACAGCATCGGCTCGCTGGTGGGGCTGGGGGAGGCGTTGGAAAGTGCGGGTAAGGAAGTGCGGCTTTTTACCGCGGACCCGGTTCCCCGGAAGTATGCCTTTTTAAAGGGCAGCGAAAAGATCTCTCCCTCTCCGGAAAGGTGGCTCAGCGGCGCTGTTGCAGTAGCCCTGGACTGCACCGACCTGGAGCGAGCGGGAATCTTTAAAGAACCGGCCTCCCGGGACAGCGAGATCATTAACATCGACCATCATCTCACCAACAGCCGCTTTGGAACAGCCAACCTGGTCGATCCGCAAGCAGCCGCTACGGGCGAAATCATCTTTCGCCTGCTCGAAGCGATACCGCTGCCCTTGACCAGATCGATCGCCGAGGCACTTTATGTCGCTATTTCCACCGACAGCGGATCTTTTAAATATGAAAACACCACCGCGGCGACGCACCGTGTCGCCGCGGCGCTGTTAGGCCGCTATGAGCTCAATCCGGGGATCATCTCTGAACAGATCTTCGATCTGCGGCCGCTTCAGTTTTATATTCTCTTGAAGAAAATCCTGGGGACACTGGAGCTCTATGGCGGTAAAAAGCTGGCCACAATCACAGCCAGCCGGGATATGCTCGAGCAGAGCGGGGCAGCGATGGAAGACCTCGACGGAATGATCAACTATACCCGCAATATCGAGGGCGTGGAGATTGGCGTTATGTTTTTTGTGGACAGCCCCACCGATGAGATCAAGGTGGGGTTTCGTTCCAAAAATGTAGATGTAAGCGCGCTGGCGGAAACGCTGGGCGGGGGCGGCCACGCCCGG
>JAAZIE010000160.1 GCA_012510305.1 Bacillota bacterium
CTGACGAGAGCCGCCCTGGATACCTTGGAAACCCGCACTATTGAATAGCCGTTTTCAAGAACCCGTGCCGGACCGGGCCTCTTCCCCTGCTTTTTTGGAGCTATCGTAAATGCTATCTATTTCCCGGGAAAAGTTGCTCAAGACAAGATGACGTTTTAATTTCAGGGTGGGGGTTACTTCACCGGTCTCTTCGGTAAGGCGCCGCGGCAGAATCACATAACTTTTAATCCGTTCATGCTCTTCCAATTCTTGATTGGCCCGCTCAACCTCGACGTGCACCAGTTCTCTAAGCCGGGGATGATTGACCATCTCTTCCCCTACCCCGATAACCAGCCCGCCCTCCTCTTCTTCGAATTTCAGGGCCTCCCTGTCGTAGGAAATCCCTTCTTCATCAAATACCCTGATGAACGTTTCAAATTTCGGAACAATGAGTGCGGAGACAAAAGGTCTTTCGTCGGCAATAGGCACAACCTGGTCGATATAATCAGCCACGGCAAAGAGCCCTTCGATTTTTGTTGCCGGTACGTTTTTCCCCGTGTCTAAAACCATGATCCCCTTGATCCGGTCGATAATTTTAAGATAACCGCCGGGAAGCAGCTCCACAATATCGCCGGTTTTGTAGAAACCGTCTTCAGTGAAGACCTCCCGGGTCGCCTCCGGGTTGTTCCAGTACTCCAGGAAATTATTGTCCCCGCGCACCTCCCACTCGCCGATCTCGCTGATCCGCCCTTCCACACCGTTGCAAAGAGGGCCGATCGATCCGGGAAGCACTTTATGGGGCAGATTCAGGTTCACCGTATTAAAAGTTTCGGTGGAACCATATCCTTCGTAGATGCGTAAACCCATGGCCATAAAAACCTTGCAAAGATCGGCGGACAGGGAACCGGCCGCCGAAAAAGCAAAGCGAAAACGGCCTCCCAGCATGGCTCTCACTTTCTTGAAAATAAGGGCATCGGCCAACTTGTATTTTAGCGACAGCCAGGACCCCACTCCTTGGGTAAAGTTAACCCCTTCAGACATATCAACAAAGCCGTCGGCATCAGCCCGCGCCTCGGTTAGTTTAAGCCCGGTCTTCATGGCAAAATTGAAGATCCTTTTTGTAACCGGCGACCCGGAGGCCCGCTCGCGCAAGGCCATGTAGATGCGTTCATATATTCGTGGCACCGACATAAATACCGTCGGTTTGAACAGCTGCATATCCTCTACCAGGGTTTGCGGTGATGAATAGGCGATAGTAGCAGCAGCCATGGTCGCGGTGCCATGCCCGCACTCTCTCTCGTAAGTGTGCGCCAGCGGTAAAAACGAAAGCAAAACATCATCCGGCCGGTAATGGGGAACTATTCGCAAATCGCGACAGCAGGCCGCGTTGAAACTGAGGTGAGTATGAACCACCCCTTTTTGCCGCCCCGTTGTGCCGGAGGTATAGACAATGCTCATCCTGTCAGTTAACTCCACCGAGCGCCACCGCTTTTCAAAGGCGAGGCGATCACGGGCCAGCGCTGTTACCCCCAGCCGGCGCAGCTGTTCGAAGGTAAGCAGATCTGGGTGCCCGGTAGTGATCTCACCGGTTAAAAGAATGATCTTTTGCAGTTCCTTCATTTGCGAACGAATTTCCATAATGGGAGCAAGAACAGCTTCGTCGTAGACAAACAGGTATTTCGCTCCCGAATCATTGACCATGTAGACAACCTCTTTGGCCGAAAGCGTGGGATAGACGCTTACGGAAATACCGGCGGCGCAGACCACGGCATAATCGGCCCAGGTCCACTGCGGGCTGGTGTACGCCATCACTGCGCCGCGGTCACCTTTTTCAAAGCCCAGCTCCATCAAGCCTGCCGCCGCCTCCTTGACCAGGCGCCACAGACCGGCGTAGGTAATCGAGGCAGTGCCCGCAGCTCCTTCCTTCCACCACTGCGCCCGGCGGGTACCAAAACGAAGGGCATTGCGGTTCAACAGTTCGGGAAAGGTAAATTCTTGAATGTACCATTTTTTCGCCATAACCTTCACCTCCTGCTGATTAAAATAAGAAACTGCAGCGACGGCCTCTGCTCATAACAAGGCTGCCGGTTGCCTTACTTGCCCTTCCAAACCGGATCCCTTTTTTGCATGAACGCGGCAATACCCTCCTGGAAGTCCTCGGTCCCTGTAAGAAAGCCGAGCGCCTCTTGTTC
>JAAZIE010000161.1 GCA_012510305.1 Bacillota bacterium
CAAACTGGAGAAGCTGCGCTTTGCGCCGGCCACCGTTGTCGAAGCCCCGTCCGGTTACGGTAAAACCACTGCGATACGAGACTTTTTGCAAAATGAGCTTTCCCAGAGTACACCTGTCTATTGGTTCACTGCCATGGATGAAAAGCCCTCTGCGGGCTTTCGGCGACTCTGCCGCGAGATTGAGAAAATAGACAGCCATGCGGGTGAACGTCTCCTTAAAATAGAACTACCTAACGCCGCTAACATTGGTGAAGCAGCTGAAGCCCTGCGGTCAATCCAATGCAAGCATGAAACCTATCTGGTGATAGATAACTTTCAGTTTATGCAGGACGTCCTGCCCCCAGCTTTTTTTCTTGCGCTCCTCGAACATGGCGGCCAGGGCCTGCATGTCATTATCGTGACCCAAATGCTCAAACGAGATACCCTTGCTATGGTTGCAAGTCACGGGGTTTTACATATTACGGCTGCCGATATGCGGTTGAGTGTAGGAGATATCAGTCGCTATTATGCCCTGGCCAATGTAAAAATTACCTCGGAGGATGCAAACGAGGTCGAGCGCTACACCGAAGGCTGGATTATCGCGGTCTATTTACAGCTCTCCGCTTTCCTAGAAACAGGCACATTCTCCGATACGCCCGGTATTCTAGCCCTCATCGAGCATTTGGTGTGGGATAAATTGACCGAAGAACAGCAAAACTTTCTATTGTATTTGTCACCATTTGAGATGATTAGTATACAGCAAGCATGTTCCCTCATCGGTTGTGATGCACTGCCTGAATACGCTTTGGAGGCGCTCACAAGCCCGTTTATCCGCTACCATCCAACCGAGCGACAATATGAGCTGCATAGCATTCTGACTAAACTTCTTATTCAAAAGCGCGGGGAACGTGGACCTGCGTTTGAACGCCAGTGCCTGCTACGGGCGGGAGATTTTTGCCAAGATGAAGGTCAAACCCCTAGAGCTCTTGGCTTTTATATACAAATTCAAGATTATGAGCGGATGCTCTCGCTTGACCTTTCCGAAATGAATTTGGAAATTATTAATGGTGTACCCTTTACCGATTTAGCTCTTGATATTGCCCAAAATTGCCCGGCAGAAATCAAAAAGAAATATATCCTTAACATGCTCCGCATTGCCTGGGCCTTGTTTATGGCCGGGATGAATGAGCAGTTTGAGATACTGATGGAAGAACTGCACACCATGCCGGAACTGCTGGAGAATTCAAATTTGCTAAGGGAATGGCTCTTGTTATCTTCATATAGAAGTTTCCCTTGCCTGGCTGAGATGACTGCCATAATCATACAGGCTACCCCGCTTTTTAAAAACCAATGCTCCCAGGTAATTTTCCCTACCGCGCTCTGGTGCTTCGGCAATTATTCCCCGTTAACCGAGTTCTATACTACACCTGGTGAGGCCGATTGTGAGGCTAATGCACTGGAGGAATACATCTCCATCTATTCGCGTCTTACAAATGGTCACGGCAGTGGAGCTGATGTGCTGTTTCGCGCGGAACTGGCCTATCAACGGGGAAACTTGAGCGACGCGGAGATACTTGCCTACAAAGCAGCGTTTCTGGCCGAAAGCAAGCAGCAAAGTGTGGTCCTATTGGGCGCTGCCATACTACTGGCCCACGTTGCACTGCATAAAGCGGATACAGCCGGCTGGGAGCGTGCCCTCGCCTCAATGGAACGTGCCGCCTCCTTCGATCGGCAGGATACGTCCGTCATTCGATCGCTCCTGGATATTATTCGAGGCGTTCTTCTAAACGAGTTTCAGGATCATATGAGTATCGCTGATTGGCTGCAAAATGCAGATTTTGCGGAGCGTCGCCTGTCGCCCGCTATGACCCAAATTGGGTTGTTCGTACACCTGCGTTTTCTTATGCATCAAGGTGAGTTTGCCCGAGTTATAGGTACGTTACAGGCCGTACGGCCAGAAGATGGACTATTAAGCCCCTATGGGGATCTCTTTGCTTGTTTCCTTATGGCCATCAGCCATATGGCGTTGAGCAACCATGCCCAGGCCGCTGCGTTTATTGAAGACGCTGCCCAAAAGGCCCTTCCCGATGGCTTGGTGTCTCCCTTTGCCTCGTATTCACAACTGCTGGGGAACCTGGTTGATGAGGTCATTGCGCGTGATTATCCCACCCTTTTAGAGAAGTTTAAAACCGTCAGGACGCGCTTTTCGCAAGGTTGGTTCACGTTGCGTGAAGCCTTTTTTTCAGGCGACCTGCCTCCTGACTTAACAGAACGAGAATATGAGGTAGCCAAGCTGGCAGCCGCAGGACTGCGCAACAGCGAAATCGCGGAAAAGCTGGTGATAGCAGAAAGTACAGTACGCGCACATATGCGAGCAATATTTCAAAAGCTGCAAATCGACCGCCGCACCCGCCTGGCGGAAAAACTGAAATAAATTTTTAAAAAAATAGTCCATTAAGATCGTCCATTCGGACGATGCGTAAAACAAAATCCCATTCTATAGTTAATTTGTAGGATGGGATTTTTCTATTTGCTACAAAAGAGGAGGCATGTGCGTGAATTATATCAAAACCGTGCTGCCCATGAAGGACTACCGGCTTTTTATGGAAATGGAGAGTGGCAGTACAGTGACG
>JAAZIE010000162.1 GCA_012510305.1 Bacillota bacterium
GAGCATGATTCCGCTGGCCGGTTTTCTGATCACCCTGGCGGCTTTTATCCTGGCGGTAGGGGCGGCGCTGGCGACCCGCTTCGGTTCGCCGGTTCTTTCCCCGGCAGCGGAATCCGGGCCGCCCGATTCCGATCCTCCCGCCGGCTCCGGCCCGCCGCCGGAACCGGAAGAAAAAAGGTGACAGGAGAACCGTCCCCCTGTCACCTTTCAGGGGCTTTTCCTTTTCCTTGATGCGCGAGATCCCTCGGGCTTGCGTCCTCGGGCCCTCTCTGTCACTCTGAACGCAGTGAAGAGTCTCACCCGGCCAGATTCCGATCAGAAAGACAACCCGGGTGTTTTCAGAGAGGGCCCCGCCCCAAGGCGTGAGAGCCCTCGGGCCGCCGCCCCGTTCCCCAATTTTCCCTTGTTTTTTTTCTGGGGACCCTCTATAATATAGCCAGGGGCCGACGGAAAGATTATCTTCAATTGATTGCCCATGCGCCTGTAGCTCAGGGGGAGAGCGCCTGCTTGACGCGCAGGAGGTCGCAGGTTCGATACCTGCCGGGCGCACCACACATAAGAGCAGCGGGTAGCTGCTCTTTTCATAATATGAGGTAACAAAATCGACAGGAGGGTGGGTTGTGTCGGCCAATTTAACCCCGCAGTACCACGCTGCCGTGGATAAGCTGCGCCGTGCCAGGACCATAGAAGAAAAAGAGGCGGCTTTGCTGGAGATGCATGCGCTCATCCCCAAGCACAAAGCCACCGAGAAGCTGCAGGCAGATATCAAAAAGCGTCTTTCCCGGCTCAAGGACGAGGCCAAGAAAAAAAAGCCGGCGAAAGGATTTGATCCCTTTGCCGTGGAAAGGGAGGGCGCCGGTCAGATCGTGCTGGCGGGCTATCCCAACAGCGGCAAGTCGGCGCTGGTGGGGAGCCTGACCCGGGCCAAGGTCAAGGTAACGGAGTACCCCTACGCCACCGCGCTGCCGGTTTCAGGGATGATGCCCTACAAGGATACTTATGTTCAGCTGGTGGATACGCCCCCGGCCACGGTTGAAGCGATTCCGCCGGGTTTAACCGGCACCTACAAAGCCGCCGATGCCCTGCTCATAGTGGTCGACCTGTCCACGCCGGAATGCCTCGATCAGCTGGAGGGGATCATGCGCTTGCTCGAAGAGCGCGAGGTGATCGATCTATCCGAAGAGGGGGAGATCGCCGCTTCGCAGCCTTTCATCATCGCCGCCACCAAAATAGACCTGCCGGAGAGCGAAAACAACCTGCAGGTGCTGCGCGAGCTGTGGCCTCAGCTGGCGTTCAAGCCCGTCTCCTCTCGCGGGGCGGGGCTCGATGAGCTGCGCAAGGAACTTTTTGATATTTTGGGAGTGATCCGGATTTACGGCAAAGCCACCGGCAGGGATCCGGACAAGGAACGTCCCTTTATCCTCAGGGAGGGGAGCACCGTGCTCGACTTTGCCGGGACGGTGCACAAGGATTTTCCGAAGAAGCTGAAAAGCGCCCAGGTCTGGGGCTCTTCCCGCTTTGACGGGCAGGCGGTGGCGCACGATTACGTCCTCGAGGACGGAGATGTGGTGGAGCTTCAGGTATAAAAGAGGCGCCTCAACAGAGTTTGCGGTAGCCGGGGGAACCGGGGCAGTAAAGCACAAACAGATGCCGGAATATACAGACAATATTGCACTGCAAGATGATGGCTTGGAAGAGGTAAACGAAGGAAAGCAAACTAATTTGACCGGGGGTGATATTTTGAAGTCTTTAAAGACTGCCGTCGTGGTGAACCCGGCCTCGGCCAACGGCGCTACCGCCAGGCAATGGCCGGAGATCGCCTCTTCGATGGAAGCGGAAGGCCTTTCGTTTGAAACGCTCATGACCGAATACCCGGAACATGCCACCGAGCTGGCCCGCGGAGCGCTGCAAAAGGGCTGTGATCTGATCATATCGGTGGGTGGGGATGGGACCCACAACGAGGTGATGAACGGTTTCTTTACCCCGCAGGGCCCGGTGCGCCCGGAGGCGCAGCTGGGCTTTATCTCCATGGGGACGGGCAGCGACCTGATCAAGACCCTGCAGTCTCCCAAGGAGCCCGGGGCGGCGCTGGAGCATCTTTTAAAAGCCGCACCACGAGAGGTCGATGTGGGCAAGCTCAGTTTCATCAGTCACCGGGGAAACAAAGAAATACGCTACTATATCAATATCGCCGGGCTGGGGCTGGACGGCGATACGGTGGGCCGGGTCAACCGGACCAGCAAGGCCCTGGGGGGCTTTGTCTCCTTTCTCTGGGGGACGGTGGTGAGCCTGATGCTTTACCGCAACAAGGAGATGGCGGTTACGGTGGATGACAAGCTTGTTTTCGAGGGGCCGGCGGTTATTGCGGCCGTGGCCAACGGGCGCTACTTTGGCGGGGGGATGTGTGTCCCACCCCATGCAGAGATGGCCGACGGGCTTTTCGATGTCGTGATCCTGCACAGCCTGGGCAAGGCGGCGCTTCTTTATCACCTCCCCAAGGTCTACAAGGCTACTCACCTGGATTATCCCTTCTGCATCTTTGTGCGCGGCCGGAAAGTGCTCATCGAGACCGAAGAGGCCCTTTTGAACCTGGACGGCGAGCAGCCCGGCCGGGGCCCGGTCGAGGTGGAGCTTTTACCCTTGGCGCTGCGGGTCAGGGCCTGAAAGAGGTCATCCTTATATTTTAACGGGTGGTATTTGCGGGCGCTCCTCATATAATAAAGCAGAAAGGAGGAGGCCCGGTGAGCAATATCTCGATTGTGGTGAGGCGTTCTTCCGATCAGCTGCGACAAAGGCTGGAGCGGAAGAGCGCCTTTTTAAAAAAACTGCCCTTTCGCTACAGCTGGAGCGACTGCGGCGGTGCCGGCAAGATGCTGGAATTTATTCCGGACCGCTCCGCCGATAGCGCCTCCCGGGAGACCCTGGTCAAGACGCTCGCTTCTGTGCTGACCGGGTTCATCACCGCTGATTTGCCCGCTCACCTGCTGCGCGATCTGCTCCGCTTTCACTATTTCTACTTCGGTAGAGAGGAGCGCCGGGAGATCCTTTCCCGGGCCCGCCGCAGGTTTGAAGGCGGGGCCCTTTACCGGCGCCCGGGTTTTTATCGGAGTTCCATCGAAAGGTACCTTCGGGCCAACCTTTGCGGCTCGCCTGTTCATCTCAATATCGAAGGCTTTTATAATTTTCGGATGTACAGTTTGCAGCGCGAACTGCGACAAGCGCTCGACGACGCCGTCGACGTTCTGGTGGCCGAAAGGGAGTACCGTGAATTCATGCGCCTGCTAAAATACTTTCTTCACCTGCAGCAGCCCAAAATCGAGCTTATTCACCTCTCCGTAGATTTGCAGGGACGCCTTCAGATCATGGATCGCTGTTTCAAGCGAATCGATCCGCTTGAATGGGAGGAGCTGCGCGCGGCGGACTTTGACGAGTTAAGCGATTATGAAGATATTTTTGTGAGCATGCTCGTCTCGCTGGCACCCCGGCGGATCATGCTGCACCGCAGTGTAATCTCGCGTTACCCCCGGGTGACGAAAAGCCTGCGTTCCATATTTGAGAGCAGGCTGATCACCTGTAAAAATTGCGCTTACTGCCACCGGGGGGAAATTCACCTGGTGGGCGATGACAGCGAAAGACGCCCGGGTACTCCCTAGGATTGCGCCGCCGTGCTTCAAATCAACGCCTGCGGGTGGTGCAGTTTCCTTCTCTTGACAGGGGTAGGGACAAGTCATATCATTAGTTTATCTGATTGCAGCAGGGAAGGGGGCGCACCAGTTTGTCACAGATTACGGTAAAATTCAAAGATGGAGCAGAAATATCCTATCCTGCAGGAGTGAGCTGCCTGGAATTGTGCCGCGAGCAGGCGGGGGGCTGCAAGAATATCGTCGCGGCAAGAATTGATGGCCGGGAGCGCGACCTGGGGACGGTTCTTCTGTCCGACAGCGAGATAGATTTCCTCGATTTTTCCGCGGAAGCCGGGGCCGCGATCTACCGCCACAGCACCGGCCATATTCTGGCCCAGGCGGTGAAAAGGCTTTATCCCGGGGCCAGGCTGGGCATCGGGCCGGCCATTGAAAACGGTTTTTACTATGACTTTGAATTCGAGGAGCCCATCTCCTCTGATGATCTTGAAAAAATTGAGCGGGAAATGAAAAAGATTATTGCCGAGAAACTGCCTTTCAAGCGCCGTGAACTGGGCCGGGAAGAGGCGTTGGCTTTTTTTGAACAGAGGGGCGAGCCCTACAAGTGTGAAC
>JAAZIE010000163.1 GCA_012510305.1 Bacillota bacterium
CCCGGGGTGACGGCAATGCGGTTTTCACCGGTCATTATCTCTTTAGGTACACCTATGATCACGCCGGTTTCACCTCGCAAGGTTAAAATTAAATTATCTCTCACCATCATAACACTGACCATAAATAGATCAACTGTTTTCAGGCGTTAATTTCTGGTCTGCCGGCCGATTGCTCCGGGGTTTGCAGACAGGGGAATAAACCCCCGGCGGCGAAATATTTGGTATAGTATAGCAACAGCCGGGAAACGGCGGCGGCGCCCCGGGGTAAAATAATATTATGAAAGAGTGATCAGTTCATGTTTCCACTGCAATACGAGGGCGATATTTTTCGCCCGCCCAGCGAAGCGAGAAGCCTGATCCTGCAGGCAACGATCGGCTGCTCCCACAACCGGTGCACATTTTGCGCCATGTACAAGCGAAAGAAATATCGCGAACGCGATCCCGACGAGCTGGAAAAAGAGATCGCCGTAGCCGGGAACACCTGGCCGCATACCAGGAGAATTTTTTTGGCCGACGGTAACGCTTTAACCCTTTCCACAAAAAAGCTGCAAAGAATCCTGGAGCTTTTAAACCGGGCTTTCCCCTACCTGGAGCGGGTTTCCGTTTACGGCAACCCCCAGGACCTGCTGAAAAAAGATAGCGATGAGCTGACCCTGCTGCGCAATCTGAAGCTGGGGATGATCTACTTGGGAATTGAAAGCGGCAGCGCCGCGCTGTTACGCGAGGTGAACAAGGGGGCGACCCCCGCTGAAATGGCCCGGGGGGCCAAAAGAGTTAAAGAAGCGGGCATTCCGCTTTCCATAACGGTAATCAACGGGCTCGCCGGGGGCGAAGGTTCGGCGGAGCATGCCCGGGAAAGCGCCCGCCTGCTCAACGAGATCGATCCGGAGTATCTGGGGCTGCTCAGCCTGATGATCATACCGGGCACCATCCTTTACCGCCGGGTGGAGGCAGGCCGGCTCACCCCGCTGGGGCCCTGGGAGATGCTCAGGGAGATCCGGATGATGGTCGCTCACCTCGATTTAAGCAGCTGCATCTTTCGGGCCAACCATGCCTCCAATTATCTGCCGCTGAAGGCGGTTTTGTCGCGGGACCGGGAGGCCCTTCTGACAGCCCTGGATGGAGTTCTTCAAAAAAAGGCACCCGGCATGCTGAGAGACGAGCATCATCGCCTGCTCTAGCCGGGTGCGAGATGTTTAATAAACTATAAAGATGATTATGACCATAAAACGGCCGCTCACTCTACCGTTTCAAATTCCCGGTTAAGGTATCTTTTACGGCAAAGGCTACGCTGCAGCTTTCCTGAACTGGTTTTTGGCAGCGTCCCCGGCCCGGTTAAAACAATATCGCGCGGTGGAACCTCGCAGATCTCGATGACCCGGCGGCGGATCGCCCGGTGCAATTCGCCCGGGTCGGCGCTGCGTATTTCCGCCACCACCACGATCGCTTCTTTGCGGCGGTCTCCTTCCACGCTGAAGGCGATCACGTTTCCCGTACGCACCCCTTCGATCATCCCCACGGCACGCTCAATATCTTCGGGATAGATATTTCGTCCCGAAATGATGATCAGATCCTTGATCCTGCCGCAGACGACCAGCTCCGGCGAACCGCCATCCGGCCCGGCCACGTAGTAGGCGAGGTCCCCGGTACGAAGCCATTCGCCCCGGAAAAGAGCGGCACTCATCTCCGGATCTCCGTAGTAGCCGGTTGTAACAGATGTCCCCCGCAGCTCCAGCTCTCCCACCTCGCGCTCACCCAGGGGCTCGCCGGTGGCGGGATCGCAGATGCGCATCTCCAGCCCGGGCACCGGGCTCCCCAGCAGCGGCAACCGGCGGGTTGTAGGCGCCTCCGGCGCCGCCGGCTCGGCCAGGCCTTTGTTCTCCAGAACCGATCGGTCAACCGCATCGCAGACCATCCCCCGCATGGGCGGGGGGAAAGTACCGCCGATGGCCACTTCGGCCATGCCGAAAGCGCAGAATTCAGCGCCGGGCCTGAAGCCGTGCGGCACCGCCGCGGCGACAAAGTTCTCCACGGTATACGGATCCACCGGCTCGGCACCGTTGAGCGCAATGCGCAGGGCGGAAAGGTCCAGCATCTCACCGGTGTCGCTTAACCGGTTCAAAGCCCGGCCGGCCAGGGCCCAGGAAAAGTTCGGTCCCGCAGTTATGGTAGCCCGGTACTCGCTCAACCAGCGCATCCAGTCCGCCGGCCGCCCCGTAAAATCCAGCGGCGAAGCCAGAACCAGAGAGCAGCCCACCGTCATCGAAACGGTAAGCATGCCGATAAGGCCCATATCATGGTACAGCGGCAGCCAGGAGACAATGATATCCTGCGGTGTCACCGCTGCTGCTTCGATCATCCCGTCGATATTGGCTCCGATGACATGATCGGGCAGCATGACCCCTTTGGGGTCTGCGGTGGAACCGGAGGTAAACTGCAGCACGGCCAACCGGCGGGGATCGTCCTTTACCGGTTTGAGATCCCCTGCTGAAAGAAGCCCCGCCGCTTCAGGCTCCAGTTCGTCGAGCACAATTATGGCCGGATCCTCCGGGGCGGCTGTATAATAAGCGGCCATCCCGGGATCGATGAGCAGCAGGGAGACATCGCCGTTGCGCATAAGCGCCCGCGTCTGCACCATGAACTCCTCTACAGAGCTGAAGCGGAGCGGTATGGGCAGCACGATGACGCAACCTCCGGCCAGCCAGATTGCCTGGATCGCCGTCACCAGGGTTCTGGTAGTGGGGCCCAGGACAGCAACATGATCACCCGGGGCCAGGCCGCGGGATTGCAGAGTGGCGGCAACTGCGCGGGCCTCCTCATGCAGCTGCCCCCAGGGCAGGTAAATGGGATCTGATTCCGGCTCGCCGGCAGCGGCACCGATAAAGGTAACCCCGTGAAGACCCGCCGCCGCGCGGCAAATACGCGGCACCAGCGGTTCGGCTGGCGAGGTAAACCGTTCCTTCATAGAATCCCTCCCAGTTAATTGTGCGGGGAGAACATTAAAAAAAGCTTCAGCAGAGGCGGGTAAACACCTCCCTCGGGAACAGCTCAATTTATCCCGGCGAACCGTCTGCAGCACCCGACCTTTTGATGATCGTTCCGGTTTTCCCCTCCGCGCCGGAGAGCGCGTCTTCCAGGGATGTAATCACGGCCTTACCGCCCCCGCTCTCAACAAACCGGATCGCCGCCAGCACCTTGGGGCCCATGCTGCCGGGCTGAAAGTGTCCCTGACGGTGGTATTCTTTTGCTTCCGCCAGCGAAATTTCCCCCAACTTCTGCTCCTGCGGTGTCCGGTAATTGATCTTGGCATGTTTTACATCGGTAAGAATGAGCAGCGTATCGGCAGCCACCGCCCGAGCCACTTCCTGTGCCACCAGGTCTTTTTCAACCACCGCATCCACCCCGGCCACGGTTCCCCCGGAGTTCCGGGCCACCGGCGTGCCGCCTCCTCCGGAGACGATCACGTTGACATCCTTTTTGATCAGCAGCTTGACCGCCTTGATCTCGGGAATCTCCAGCGGCTCCGGCGAGGGCACCACCCTGCGCCAGCCCCTGCCGCCGTCTTCTTTCCAGGTCTCGCCCTTTTCGGTCATCGCTTTTAACGCCTCTTCTTCACTGTAGAAACTGCCGATCGGTTTTGTGGGATCGCGAAAAGCGGCGCTTTCCTGATCAACCAGCGTCTGACAGATCATCGTCACCACCGTCTTGGGGCATCCGGCCAGAACCAGCTCGTTGTGCATGGCCTGCTGGATCATCACCCCTATTTGCGCCTGGGACATGGCCCCGCAAATATACAGCGGCATCTCCGGAAGACCGGCCTGAACACCCAGTTCCTGCTGCCGAAAGATTCTTCCCACCTGGGGTCCGTTGCCGTGAGTGATGATCAGCTGCTTGCCTTCGCAGATCAACCGGGCCAGCTGGACTGCGGTATGGCCGATGTTCGTCATCTGTTCAGCAAAGGTGCCCTTTTCTCCCGGCTTTAGAATTGCGTTACCCCCCAGGGCCACCACAATCGTTTCTTTGCCGGAAGGGTCTCCGGGCACCGTTGTTGTTGAGTTTACCGTCTTAATCTGCGAATGCAAGTTTACCTCTCCTCCACCGTTATTTTATCTGTTTACTGCAAATTATTACCTGAAGCCCTCTATTTCAACCTATCTTACTACCCGCCCGCCGAGCAATCAAGTTTTTTTTATACAACCGGCCCCGTCCGCGGCGTTAAGCCGCAGGAGGGGCCGGTCAAAAATAACCGCGCCGCCTGAATCTTTTCGGCTTGGCTGCGCCTTACCCGGTGATGATGATCGCCTCGGTGGGACACTCTTCCGCCGCCTCCCGGCAGCACTCCCACATTTCCTCGGGGATCTCATCCACCGAAACAAAAGCCTGCTCGTCACCCAGTTGAAATATCTCCGGGCAAAGATCGGCGCAGAGTCCGCAGTAAATACATTCCTCGTTCACATATGCTTCCATGACCGCTCCCCCAGTCCTTGATCAATAGCATTACTATGGCCCTATCGCCGGCGGAGTATACCGGACCGGGCCGCCGGGGCTCCCCTTATCTTAAAAAGACGGGGGTGAAAAGGGCGGCCGGCAATATCCACCAGCGGCCGGGGGGGATCTTTTTTTTGAGTGGCCAGGGAGACCAGGACCAGGAGAACAATGGAAACGGCGAAGGCGGGGACAGACCCCATGTAGACGGCATCCCAGATCGCCATCTCCGATGACCCCGTCGTCCCGGAGCCGGTTTTTAGCGTAACCCGGTCCAAGAAGTACAGTATCGCCAGAATCCAGGAGAAGAGGCCGCCGGTAAGAGCGGCCACGGCGCCGCTCTGGTTGCTCTGTTTCCAGAAATACCCGGCGGCAAAAGGCGCAAACAAGCCCACCAGGATCAGTGACCAGGCGATCACAATGAGCATGTAGATGGTCCCGGCATAGCAGGCGATCAACAGTGAGCTCACCGCAATAAAGGGGATGCAGAGCCGGGTTACTTTCAGGGTTAGCGCGGAGCCGGCCCCGGGGTGGAAATAACGAAGGACATTGCGGCCGACTATCGAAGCGGCCGCCAGCAAAGCGCTGTCGGAGCTGGACATCAGGGTGGCCACCAGGGCCACGGCAAAGATGGCGGTCAGGACCGGGGGCAGGTAGCTGGTCGCCAGGTGCGGCAGGATCATTTCAGTTTCGGCGGTGGCCAGGCCGGGGTTTAAACCGTACATGAGCGAACCCAGCAAAACCGGGATCATCCCCACCACCAGGTAGAGGAGGGCAGCGAGGATTGCGCTCCACGAGGCGGTTCTCTCGTTCTTTGCCGCCAGCAGGCGCTGGGCCAGGTCCTGGGAGGGGATATCCCCCAGGCCGGTGGAAAGCCAGGCCCCCAGGTAGTAAAACCACCCCGGCAGGCCGAAGTAACCCAGGTACCCATGTTCCTTTGTGGGCAGCAGCGCTCCGGCGGGTATGCCGGCCCGGTTGCCGGCGGAGGCCAGCAGCTCACCCCAGCCCCCGGCCAGCGGGACCACGGTAAACAGGAGCACCGCGGTGCCGCCGATAATGAGCCCCGCCTGCAAAAAATCGGTTAACGTCACCGACCACATGCCCCCGAGATAAGTGTAGACCACCAGGACCGCACAGGAAAGCGCCACTCCCCAGAAGAAAGGGATTCCGGCAAAGAACTGCAGGATCACCCCAAAGGCAACCAGCTGCCCCCCCACCCAGCCGATCTCCGCCACCACCTGGACCAGGGACGCCAGCAGCCCCATTTTCTTGCCGTAGCGCAGATCGAAAAAATCGATTACCGTCAGGTAACCGCCCCGGCGCATCAGGCGCCCGAAAACAAGGCCCGTGAGCAGCAGCGACAGCGTGGAGCCCCAGGGATCGAAGATCACTCCCTGGTTGCCAAAAAGGTACGATTGCGCCGCCGTTCCCATGAGGGTGCCGCCGCAAAACCAGGTGGCGAAGAGGGTCCCGGTGGTCAGAAAGAGCGGCAGGCGCCGCCCGGCCACGATAAAGTCGTCGGTATTCTTGATCCGTTTGTGGCTCCACCAGCCCACTGCCAGCATGAGCAAAAGGTAGATGAAAAGCCCCGCCATCACCGGGCGGGCATATTCATAAAACCCCTGTTCCAAGTACCCAGGCCCCCTGAAATATAGATTAAGTCCCGGCGGGCGGGAACGGCCCGTTTCCCGCCACAGATCTGCAACCGGTGCTGCCCAACGGCCGGGCAGAAAAATAGAGTAACTTAGCATCCAAGTTACTCTATTTTAAAGAGGCTAAAATCTCTTACTGAGGGAATGCTTTTGACTTTTTAGCCAGATGCTCGAGCAGGTAAGGGTTCAGCACCTTGATGTAGGTTCCCTTCATGCCCAGCGAGCGCGACTCGATCACCCCGGCGCTTTCGAACTTGCGCAGCGCATTTACAATAACCGAGCGGGTGATGCCGAGCTGATCGGCGATTTTACTGGCTACGAGAAGCCCCTCGTCGCCGCCAAGCTCTTCAAAGATATGCTCCACCGCTTCCAGTTCAGAGTACGAAAG
>JAAZIE010000021.1 GCA_012510305.1 Bacillota bacterium
CGGCTTTACTCTCCCGAGCCGCTGCCCAAAAAAGAGCACAAGCAGAAGGTGCCGCTGTAAACCAGCCCCGCGGCGGCCCTGGCAGAGCTGCCCCGCGATCGTAAAGGGATCCCGGAGATCGCCCGGGCTGCGGCAGAAGCCATTACCGGTCCCCGCAGGGATGAGCCCCGGGATTTCGCCGGCCCAGGCTGTACGGCGAGGCTGCCGGGTTGATCAGCAGGCGTCTTTCCGGTGAACGGGGGCGCGGCGGCAGCCCCGCGGCCCCGGCCGAAAGGGCGCTCTCGCCGGGGACGATGGAGAGGGCCAGTTTCCCCCGGGGCTCCCAGCGGCCCGGCCCGGCGGCGGGGCTAAAATAGCGCTCTTCTTCGAAGGGAGCCCTTTTTTCCAGCACTGTTTTTGGGTAGCAGGCGGTGATCCGCCCTCTTTCCATGAGCAGGACGCCGTTGCAGAGGCGCCCCTCCCGTTGAAAGGGTGTCCCCACAAGCAGGGCCGCGGCTGAGCTCGCCGTCAGCGGAGCCAGCTTCCGCCCGGTGACAGTGTCGATTTCTGCAAGGAAGTCCCCGTAGTGCAGCAGGTCATGCAGCGGAGTGCCCGTCAGGGCCATCTCCGGGAAGATCACCAGGTCCGCTCCCCGGGCCCGCGCTTTCTCATAAAAGCGCCTGATCCCGGCGGCATTTTGCTGCAAAGCGCCCGCGGCGGGGTTGAGCTGGGCCAGGGCAAAAAGCATGCTTTTTCCTCCTGAATTTAACGCTCACGGATGGCGTTGATCGCCCGCGAGCGCCTCAAAAATAGATTATTCTGGAAGTATTATAGTCTTAAAAAGCACGCAAAGTCAAGCCGGACCGGCGTAATCCCGGGGCTCATCCCTGCGGGGACCGGTAATGGTTTCTGCCGCAGCCCGGTCTATCGCCGGGATTCCTTTACGATCGCGGGGCAGCTCTGCCAGGGCCGCCGCGGGGCCGGTTTACAGCGGCACCTTCTGCTTGTGCTCTTTTTTGGGCAGCGGCTCGGGAGAGTAAAGCCGCCGCGAGAGATAGCCGGTGTGCAGCAACCGGTGTGCCTTTTCGCTGCCGGGGCGGCCGAGGAAGTCGCGGTAGAGCTTGATCACCGCCGGGTTCTTGTGCGAGCGGCGGTGTTCCGCCTGCCGGTCCAGCCGGTAGAGCCCGCCGCTGCGCCGCGAGCGGTGCGCCACCTGCTCGTTCCAATCGTCGGTTTCGATATAGATGGGCTGCCCGCCCCCGCCCACGCAGCCGGCCGGGCAGGCCATCACTTCGACAAAGTGATATTCTTTTTGCCCTTTTTTGAGCGCCTCGATGAGGCGGCGGGCCTCCCCGGTGCCCCGGGCCACCGCCACCTTCAAGCGCAGATCCCCCATCTCTATCTCGGCGTCCTTGTACTTGTCCGAGCGCACCTGGGGGAATTCGACATCTTTGAGCTCCTCCCCGGTAACCCACTCGTAGGCGGTGCGCAGGGCTGCCTCCATCACCCCGCCGGTGGAGCCGAAGATGATCCCCGCGCCGCTGGCCGAGCCCAGCGGGTCGTCGAACTCCTCTTCCGGCAGCTTGCGCAGGTCGATGCCGGCCTGGAAAAGCATCTGGGCAAATTCGCGGGTGGTCAGCTCGGCGTCCACATCGCGGTAACCGCTGTCGCTCATCTCCGGGCGCAGCAGCTCGTATTTTTTGGAGACGCAGGGCATGATCGAGACGACGAAGATCCGCGCCGGGTCGATCCCCGCCTCGCGGGCGTAGTAGGTCTTGGCCAGCGCGCCGAAGATCTGCTGCGGCGACTTGACCTCGGAAAGATTTTTCGTATATTCGGGGTAGAAGAGCTCGCAGAAGCGGACCCAGCTGGGGCAGCAGGAGGTGAACTGGGGGAAAGGGCCGCCCCGCTCCAGCCGCTCGATCAGTTCGGTGGCCTCCTCCATCACGGTGACATCGGCGCCGAAGCAATCGTCGAAAACGCGGTCGAAGCCCAGCCGCCGCAGCGCAGCGATCATCTGCCCGGCCACCGGGGTGCCCACGGGGTAGCCGAATTCCTCACCGATGGAGCTGCGGATGGAAGGAGCGGTCTGGACGACGACGTGGAGATGGGGATCGCGCAGCGCCTCCCAGACCCGTGCCGTCGAGTCCTGCTCGTGCAGCGCTCCCGTGGGGCAGACGGTGATGCACTGGCCGCAGTAGATGCAGGGGGTCTCCATGAGCGAGCCGTTGTAGGCCGGGCCGACGATGGCATTGAAAGAGCGCTCCACCATGCGGTAGATCCCTACCGCCTGGTAATATTCGCAGATAGCGAGGCAGCGCCGGCAGCGGATGCATTTGTCGGGCTCGCGCACCACCGAGGGGGAAAGATCGTCGATGGGGAAATGGTTGCGGCTGCCTTCGATGAAGATGTCCCGGATCCCGTAGCGCTTGGCCAGCCGCTGCAGCTCGCAGTTGAGGTTGCGCTCGCAGGTGAGGCACTCGAAGGGGTGATCGGACAAGAGCAGCTCGATCATCTCCTTGCGCGCAGCGAGCACCTCCGGGGTGTTTGTCCGCACGCGCATCCCCTCGCTCACCGGGAGCACGCAGGAGGCGTCCATGGTGGGCTTTCCCTCCACCTGCACCAGGCAGACCCGGCAGGCGGCGGGGGCGTTTAGGTCTTTCAAGTAGCAGAGCGTGGGAATATCGATGCCGGCCCGGCGGGCGGCTTCCAGAACGGTGCTCTCTTCCTCCACCTCCATTTCGCGATGGTCAATCCACAGTCTTATCTTCGCCACGGGATCCCTCCTCCGGCCCGCCCTGCAGCCGGTCCAGGTTGCGGCAGCTTCCGGCGGGGCAGCGCTTTTCGTTAACATGGGCCCGGTACTCCTCGCGGAAAAGGCGCAGGGTGCTGAGCAGGGGGTTGGGCGCGGTGCGTCCGAGGCCGCAGAGAGAACCTCTTTGCATCAGCCGGGCCAGCCGTTCCAGGATCGCCAGGTCCTGCTCCTCCCCCCTCCCCGCCGTGATCTTCTGCAGCAGCTCCAGCATGCGCTTGCTGCCGATGCGGCAGGGAGTGCACTTGCCGCAGGACTCGTCCTGGTTGAAGTCGAGATAAAAACGGGCCAGGTCGACCATGCAGCTGTCCTCGTCCATCACGATGAGCCCCCCCGAGCCGATGATCGAGCCGGCTTCGCGCAGGCTGTCGTAGTCCATGGGCCGGTCGAGCGACTCCGCGCCCAGGCACCCCCCCGAGGGCCGCCGGTCTGGGCCGCTTTGAACTCCTTGTCGCCGGGGATGCCGCCGCCGATATCGAAGATCACCCGGCGCAGGGTCGTCCCCAGGGGCACCTCCACCAGCCCGGTATGCCTGACCTTGCCGGCGAGGGCGAACACCTTTGTCCCCGGGCTTCCCTTGGGGCCCAGCTCGGTGAAGCGTGCGGCGCCGTGCAGGATGATCAGCGGGATGTTCGCCAGCGTCTCCACGTTGTTGATCAGGGTCGGCTTCCCCCAGAGCCCCTTTTGAGCCGGAAAAGGCGGCCTGGGCTCGGGGTCGCCGCGGGTGCCGTGCAGGCTGGAGATGAGCGCGGTCTCCTCGCCGCAGACAAAGGCTCCGGCACCGGTGCGGATCTCCAGGTCAAAGGAGAAGCCCGTCTCTAGAATGTTCTCGCCCAGTAACTTCTTCCGCCGGGCCTGGGTGATCGCCTCGCGGCAGCGGTGCACGGCCATGGGGTACTCGGCGCGCACATAGATATAGCCCCGGGCGGCGCCGGTGGCGTATCCGGCGATGATCATCCCCTCGATGACGCTGTGCGGATCTCCCTCGAGGATATTGCGATCCATGAAGGCGCCGGGATCGCCCTCGTCGGCGTTGCAGATGACAAATTTTTCGTCGCCGGGGGCTTCCCGGGCCAGCGCCCACTTGCGCCCGGTGGGGAAGCCGCCCCCGCCGCGCCCGCGCAGCCCCGAAGACCTCACCTCGCCGATCACCTCTTGCGGGCTCATCTCCGCCAGGGCCAGGGCCAGGGCGGCGTAGCCGCGGTATTTCAGGTAGTCGTCGATATGGGCCGAGATCACCCCGCAGTTGCGCAGGACCAGCCTGGTCTGCCCCCGGTAAAAAGGCATCGCCTCGCGCTGCCGGAGGATCTCGCTGCTGCGCGGATCGCGGTGCAGCAGGGGCTCGACGATGCGCCCTTCGATGAGATGCTCCCGGACGATGGTGCGGGCGTCTTCGGGAGCCAGTTTTTGATAGATGATCCCTTCGGGATAGACGATGAGGGCGGGACCGAGGCTGCAGTCGCCGATGCAGCCGACCACTTCGACGGGGATCCCCCCGGCGATCCCCCTTTTTTGCAGCTCGTCACAGAGGGCCTCTTTCACCTCGCGGCAGCCCTTCGAACGGCAGGGGATCCCGCCGCAGACAAGGAGGCGGTGATCGGTCTCGGGCCTGACCCTTTCCCGGGCCAGCTCTTTTACCAGGGTGCTCACTGTTTCTCCAGCTCCTCCAGGAGCCGGGGCAGCTTTTCAGCGGTCATCTCCCCGTGCAGCTCCTCTCCGATCTTGACGATGGGCGCGGCGCCGCAGGCCCCCACGCAGCGGGTCGTGGTAATGCTGAAAGGGCTTTCCGCTGCCGATTTCCCCGGCCCGGTGCCGCACAGATCCTGCAGATCCCTGAGCAGCGTCTCCGCTCCCTGGACATAGCAGGCCGTGCCCAGGCAGACCTCCAGGCGGTGCCTGGCGGTGGGGACGGTGGAGAAAAACGAATAGAAGCTGACCACGCTGTAGACTTCGGACAGGGGGATGGTGAGCTTGTTGGCCACGCGGATGAGCACCTTGCGGGGCAGATAACCGAAGATCTCCTGTGCCTCCTGCAGGGCGGCGATGAGCACGCCCGGCTTTCCCTTGTATTTTCTCAAGGCCCGCTCAAGCCGCTGCTCCTGCTTTTGTTCCGGATCGGTTTTGACGGCCACCGGGGGCCCTCCTTTCAACCGGCCTCCCTCGCCCCCTGTTGGGGAAGGCCTTCTGTTTTTCAAGCCTCGCCCTCCCCTGATAAGAGAGCGAAAGGAGAGGCGGGGGGTTTTGCCGCGGCGCATTCCAGAAAACTCTCCCTCTAGCTTGGCGCCGGCCCGGCCGGCGCATACCCGGTAAATAGTGTCACCGTGAAAGCGGGCATTATTTTAATCGATGTACATAAAAATAGTAACAGCGGGTTGGCCGCTGCTCCTGCTGCGGCGAAGAGACTGGAGGGCTACTGATGCACCTGCAAAAACGTATTTCCCTGCAGCAGCTGACGCGGCTGGCCCTGCTGCTGGCGCTGACTCTTTCCGTGCAATCCCTGCGCCTGCCCACTCCGGTGACCGGTCCGCTGGTGAACCTCATGCTCATACTCTCCACCGCTGTGATCGGCACAGCCGGCGGTGTCAGCATCGGCCTGCTCACCCCCTGGGCGGCGCTTCTGCTGGGGATCATCGCCCCCGTGCTCGCCCCGGCAATCCCTTTTATCATGCTGGGGAATGCGGTATATTGTTTCTGTTACGGAGCCCTCGCCGGAAAAATAAAAGGCGGCCCCTGGATTGGGATCATCCTGGGAGCCGCTCTTAAGTTTACGATCATTGCCGGGGCCGCCCGCTACCTGCTCACCCTGCCGCCCCCGGCGGCGGCGGCGCTGCTGCTGCCGCAGCTGAGC
>JAAZIE010000164.1 GCA_012510305.1 Bacillota bacterium
CCCCGAGGTGACAGGGGGACGTACCTACTGTCACCTTTTTTAGTATGAGCCGAGGTAATCGCGCTGTGTTTCCGTTAAGCTGTCGATAGTTATACCCATCGCCGAAAGTTTAAACCCGGCCACCCTGCGGTCCAGCTCTTCCGGCAGCGGGAGCACGTCATGCGGCAGCTCCCCGGCTCTGCGCAGGTAATCCATGGCCAAAAATTGCAGGGCAAAAGAGAGATCCATGATCTCGGCGGGATGGCCGTCGCCGGCGGCCAGGTTGACCAGCCTGCCCTCGGCGAGCAGGTAAACCCGGCGTCCGTCGGGAAAACGGTACTCTTCAATATTTTTGCGCGGGCGGCCCGCCGCTTGGGCCAGGCTGTTTAAGGCTGCCTTATCTATTTCCACATCAAAGTGGCCGGCGTTGGCCAGAATGGCCCCGTCTTTGAGGCTGAGCAGATCCTCTTCGCCGATGACCCGGTTGCAGCCGGTGGTGGTGACGAAGATATCCCCCAGCGCTGCGGCCCGGCGCATCGGCATGACCCGGTAGCCTTCCACCGCCGCCTCCAGGGCGCGCACCGGGTTCACCTCGGTGACGATCACCTGCGCCCCCAGGCCCGCCGCCCGCAGGGCCACACCGCGCCCGCACCAGCCGAACCCGGCGACAACCACTGTTTTCCCCGCCACCAGCAGGTTGGTTGTGCGCATGATCCCCTCCCAGACCGACTGGCCGGTGCCGTAGCGGTTGTCGAAGAGGTATTTGCATGAAGCATCATTGACCGCGATGACCGGAAAAGCGAGCTCTCCCGCCGCGGCCATCGCCCGCAGCCGGTTCAGCCCCGTAGTTGTTTCCTCGGCTCCGCCGCGCACCTGCGGCAGCAACTCCGGTCTTTCGCGGTGCAGCGCTGTGATCAGGTCTCCCCCGTCATCGATAAGCAGGTGGGGACCGGTTTCAACGGTACGGCGGATATGGTCTGCATATTCCTCCGCGGTGGCGCCGTGCCAGGCAAAAACAGCAAGCCCCTGTTTCACCAGCGCGGCGGCTACATCGTCCTGGGTGGAAAGGGGATTGCTGCCGGTAACGGTTACTTCAGCCCCGCAGCGTTGAAACACCGTGGCCATGTAGGCGGTCTTGGCTTCAAGGTGGATACAGACAGCCATTTTCGCCCCGGCAAAGGGCTGTGCGGGGGCGTACTCTTCCGCCAGGCGGCCCAGCACCGGCATATGCCGGCCGGCCCAATCAATTTTTTTTTGTCCCTCCGCTGCTTTTTCCGGGCTGCGAATCATGCTCATGATCTATCCCCTTCCGCTTTCAGTTCTTTTTATCTATAATTACCTTTTTTCTTAGAAAAACCTGCATTGTTTACTGTACAAAGAAGGATTTTAAGAAAGGATGGTGAATATATTGGTTAGGTAACACGAAATTTAAATTTGGTAGCACCAGGAGGCGCTATTTCGCGGTGTTTGCCGGTGCCGTGAACTGGAAAATTAAATAGAGGATGCGGTAGGGCGGGAGGGGAAGCTTTCAATAGGGTTCGCCCGGTTGCTTCGAAAGAGCACCGACAGCTTTTTCGGCGGCGTTTTCCCCTCCGCTCTTTTTTTATTTCCAGGCAGCACCCCTCTGTTCGCCCTTTATTTGGATCCCGGGAAATGGTACAATTAAAAACAGTCCCTTTTGCCGGGGTGCAGATTTTAAACCGGCTTGGAAGGCAGCCGGAGAGCGGCGAGGGTTTGCGATCTTATCTTAAAGCTGTGTTGACCGTACCGGGCGGCATCACCTATAATAGTAAAGGAAGAAAATGATGGCAGATAAGTTTGACCTGGCCCGCTATATCGACCATACCCTGCTTAAACCCGAGGCTACGCGAGCAGACATTGAGAAACTTTGCGCCGAAGCGCGCCGGTACAGCTTTGCCGCTGTCTGCGTGAACCCGGTTTATGTCAAACCGGCTGCCCGGTATCTGCGCGGCAGCTCTGTTGGGCTCTGCGCCGTGGTGGGCTTTCCCCTGGGGGCGGCCGGCGCGGCCGTGAAGGCCTTTGAAACCGAAAGAGCCGTCGCTGACGGGGCTTCAGAGATCGACATGGTCGCTCATATCGGCGCTTTAAAGGAGGGCCGGGAGGAATCCCTGCTGGAAGAGATCGCCGCAGTGGTCCGGGCGGCCTCCGGGCGCCCGGTAAAAGTGATCCTGGAAACAGCGCTTTTAAGCGACGGCGAAAAGATCACCGCCTGCCGGGCGGCCAGACAGGGCGGTGCAAAATTCGTGAAAACATCAACGGGGTTTGGCCCCGGCGGGGCTACCGCCCGCGATGTGCGCCTGCTGAAAGAAGCGGTGGGAACGGGGCTGGAGGTTAAGGCATCGGGTGGCGTGCGCACCCGTGAAGCGGCCCTGGAGATGATTGCCGCCGGCGCCGCCCGCATCGGGACCAGTTCCGGTGTGGTGATCATCGGGGGTTAGGTTATATTGCAATCTGGGCGGCAGTTCAAGAGAGCTGCCGCTCAGGTTCCGGCAGCTGCGCCTGAACAGGAGGAAAAATGGACTTGGCAGGGGTAATTATCTATACTGACGGGGCTTGTTCCGGAAATCCCGGGCCCGGGGGCTGGGGCGCAGTAATCATTGACGGCGGCGACGAGAGTTCCATTAAGGAGCTCTCCGGCGGCGAGGCCCGGACGACCAATCAGCGCATGGAGCTGCGGGCGGCGGTGGAGGCTTTGGCTGCCCTTACCGAACCCAGCCGGGTTCGCTTGCACAGCGACAGCGCCTACCTGGTGAACGCTTTCAACCAGGGTTGGATCGCGCGCTGGTTGAGGAGCGGGTGGCGTACCGCCGCCAAGAAGCCCGTGCAAAATCGGGATCTTTGGGAAAGCCTGGTTGATCTTGCCGGCAGGCATAAGGTAGAATGGATTAAAGTTAAAGGTCACAGCAATGATTTTTACAATGATCGCTGCGATGAACTGGCCCGGCAAGCGATCCCGCAGCAAAATATTTAGACGCTCCGGGCCCTGTTCATAATATTCCGGCAAAGAAGATCATACCAAGCCGGTTCCCGGCTTCAGGAGAACTAGAATATGGCATGGGAGCAATACTATATTCAAAAAATTTATGGGCAATCTAGATAAAATGCCGGTGATCATTCGTACATCCCGGTATTTCAACGGTCTTATCTTTCAAGGGAGTGAGCAAGGTGAAACTTAAGGGAAACGCTGTAGTTGCACAATCCGGCGGGCCTACAGCGGTGATCAACAGCAGCGTTTGCGGTGTTGTTCAGGAATGGCTCAAGGGCGATCCGCCTGGAAAACTTTACGGCGCTCTTTTCGGCATCAGAGGTGTTTTGGAGAAAAACATGCTCGATCTATCCAGGCAGCCGCCCCATATCATCGAAGGGCTGCGCCGTACCCCCGGTGTGGCTTTGGGGTCATGCCGCTACAAGCTGGAGCGGGAAGAAGATTTTGCCCGCCTGCTCGATGCATTTAAAAAGCATGAGATTCGCTATTTTTTCTTTATCGGCGGCAACGACTCCATGGATACGGCGGACAAGATCAACCGCTTTGCCGACAGGGAAAGCTACGAAATGCGGGTCATCGGGATCCCCAAAACTATCGATAATGACCTTCCCGAGACCGATCATACTCCCGGGTACGGCAGCGCGGCCAAGTTTTTGGCGGCCACCGTCCGCGAAACCGGTCTCGACCTGAAGGGGCTGATTACCAGCAACCGTATCGTTGTTCTCGAAGCAATGGGCAGAAACGCCGGCTGGCTTACCGCGGCCGCGGCCCTGGCCAAAAGGGAGGAATGCGAAGCGCCGCACCTGATCTACCTGCCCGAGGTGCCCTTTGACCGGGAGCGCTTTCTCGAAGAGGTTGCCGAAGTGTACCGCGAGTACAGGTTTGCTTATGTGGTTGCTTCTGAAGGAATTCGCTATGCCGACAGCGGTTATGTCTTCAAAGGCAGGGGGCGAGACGCTTTCGGGCATGCCCGGCTGGGCGGCCTGGCCGATACCCTGAAGGGGATCATTGAAGAGGAGCTTCATATAAATGTGAGAGCTATTTCCCTGGGGACACTGCAGCGGTCGGCCGCACATTTTGCCTCCCGCACCGATGCCGACGAAGCCTACATGGCGGGAACTGCTGCCGTCAAAGCAGCCCGGGAGGGCAAAACCGATGTCATGATTACTCTTATCCGGGACAGCTCCGCCGCCGGTTACCGCTGCACCACCGGAACGGTGGATCTTTCCGCCGTGGCCAACGTGGAAAAAAAGGTGCCGGCTGCATGGATTTCCCCGTCGGGCAACTACGTGGAGGATGCATTTTTGGACTATGCCCGCCCCTTGATTGCCGGTGAGGTGAGCCCGGCGGTTAAAGAGGGGCTGCCGGACTTCGTCCACCTGGAGGGGTTTGATCTGCCGGAATTAAGGAGGAGGCTTGATCGCGATGCCGTTAGTGTCGTTAAATGAGGTCTTGAGTAAAGCCAGCCGCGAAGGTTATGCTGTCGGCGCTTTTAACTGCAACAACATGGAGATTGTCCAGGCGATTGCACAGGCGGCGGAAGAGGAGAAAGCGCCGGTGATTATTCAGGCCAGCCAGGGGGCGATCCGCTATGCCGGCCTGCAGTACATCGTGGCCCTGGTTAACCGGGCCGCCGCCGAGATTTCCGTCCCGGCGGTGCTGCACCTGGACCACGGGACCAGTTTTGAGCAGGCGGTGCAGTGCATCCGCAGCGGTTTTTCTTCGATCATGATTGACGGTTCGCTGCTTCCCCTGGAGGAGAATATTGCGCTGACCAAAAAGGTGGTCGAGGTGGCCCATGCGGTGGGCGTTACCGTGGAAGGGGAGCTGGGCAAGATAGCCGGGACGGAGGATGATATCAGCGTCAGCGAGGCCGAGGCTTTCTTTACCGATCCCGAAGAAGCGAAATACTTTGTTGAGCAAACCGGCGTCGATGCCCTGGCCATCTCTATCGGGACGGCCCACGGG
>JAAZIE010000165.1 GCA_012510305.1 Bacillota bacterium
CAGAACCCCACCCAGCAGCAGAAATATTATCCCGAAAAACAGTACCGGCCATACTTTTATTTTACCCATGTTTACTCCTTATTGTTTTATTTAAAATCTTGAAAGTTTGATTCTCCCCGGCCTCCTTTGCCGTTTTTTAAATTATCCCTTCATGCACCGTCCCACCGGGCGCAGGTACTGCTGCAGATGTTGCTCGCCGGGCGGGCCGGGCAGCTTTCGCTTCTCTTCCCGGGCTTTTTTTTGACAGGGCCTGTCCAGCCTGGCGCGACTGAAGAGCGGCCCACCCGCAGACAGTGAAAGATATGAATTTACTTTTCCCTAGATATCATTATTATAGCAATATTCTGTCATGGATGTCAACCACATAATTATCCAAACCCTGCCTTGGTTTACACAATATAGCACTGATTAAGGTCGGAGGTGACGGGGGGACGTACCTCCCGGCACGGAGCAGCTCCCCTTTGGCAAAGGGGGGGAAGCAGATACATTGGAGCAAACGATACCGCCACAGCCGTAGGGGTCAGGCATGCCTGACCCAACCCCGGCCACACCAGCGGTGAGGGATCATCATGGTGACGGGGGGACGTACTTCCCGGCACAGAGCAGCTCCTTTTTCCAAAAGTAAGCGGGGCAAATCCCCCTCCAAAGGGGGGAAATATAGACACATTGGAGCAAACATATCCGTTGGAGGCTGCCCTGTTTTTTAGTTAATTCACTGTGGGCTGCTGCTGCATAAATCGATCGTACTGGCTTTGCCACCGGGCCACTTTTACTTTATCGTAAACTTGAGGAAGAGATAGAGCCAGTTTTTTTGCCCGCCTGGTTTGACCCAGAACGCGATTGAGCTGCAGCAAAAGGGCTGTTTTACGGTAGCCCGCCAGCAGCTTTCGCAACATCGCCGCCGGCGACAGCTCGATCAGTTCCCCCACCGCCACCTTTTTCATCTCGTCGGCTTCAATGATTTTACGGCCCATCAGGTAACTAAGATCATCGTTATCGGCCGAGAGGAGCCAGCGCTTCAAGATATCCACCCCGGCGCTTTGGGCTCCGAACGCTTCCATCGCTCTCACCTGGTAGCGCCATAAATTATCTTCGGCGAAAGGGCTGTTTTCAGCACTGATAATCACTTCACCCAGGATCCGGCCGGCGGTCATGGCGTGGGCGATGCCCGACCCCAAAAGGGGAATGGTCATAAAAGCGCTGTCGCCCACGGCTGCGTAGCCGGGGCCGGCCATCCTGGAGAGCGGGTAGCGAATCGGAATGGGCAGGGTAACGCCTCCCCGGAGCACCCGCTCGCCGATGATCTCGTTATCGTCACGCAGCGCCTGCAAGCTTCGATGCAGGGTGGATTGGTCAAGCCGCCCGATGCGGCCCACCAGGACATTGACCTGCCCCGAGGGGTCGAGGATACACCAGGAGATGCCCGCTTCCCCCAAATGTTTGAGGTAGGCCTTGTTGGTGTGATCCGGATCCTTGCTCCCGGCCCGGCGCTCATAAAAAGCCCGGTAAGCATAGATCAGTTCATCTTGCCGGGGATACCGCTGAATCCCGTAGCTTTCCGGTAATTGCTCCCGCAAGATGGAGTTCACCCCGCTGCTGTCGATGACCAGGTCGGCGTAAACTCTTTTACCGCCGGCAAGCACACCCCTAACCCGGTTGTTCTCAACGATAAGCCCATCAACAGCAGTATTGAAACAGATCGCCGCGCTTTCCGCCGCCCGTTCGATGAGCATCTCTACCAGCGGGCGGCGCTCCATGGACAGATCGATCTTCTCCTCATCCTGGTAGATTCTGATCGCATGGTTGCCGTCCGGCGTGATGAAGGTCCAATCTCTTTTTTTAAAATAGCATCTCGGCTCCGGCAGGGGGATCCCCAACCGGTCGAAAACATGGGGCGTTACATCGTCATGCCAGTCGTAGCTCACTTCGCCCTGCCGGTTCTGTTCATAGATCACCACATCGCAGCCGTGCCGGCCCAGCAGTTCCGCCGTCACCAACCCGCCGTGTCCCGCTCCAACAACAATGATTTTTCCTTCCATAATTTACGGCGCTCCAATCCGTTAAATATAGGTGACGGGGGGACGTACCTCCCGGCACAGAGCAGCTCTTTATTCCAAAAGGAAGCGGAGCAAATCCCCCCTGGGGGGGTTGTCTCAAAAGAGCAGCCCCCGAACAAAGGTCGCAAGCCTGCTTAAATCCCCCCTGGCCCCCCTTTAGGAAAGGGGGGGATGCCTTGGAATTCCCCATTTGGAAAAGGGGCCTTCGCCTTCCCCCCCCTTTGGCAAAGGGGGGGGAATCAAGATACATTGGAGCAAACGATACCGCTACAGCCGTAGGGGTCAGGCATGCCTGGCCCAACCCCGGCCACAACAGCGGTGAGGGATCATCTTTATCAGTAAAACCTGCTCCTTGAGTGAGTCAAAG
>JAAZIE010000166.1 GCA_012510305.1 Bacillota bacterium
ACTCTTCTTGTTTTGTCTTCTGAAATAGAAAGTAAGCTGCGACGGCGCCGCCGATGACCAGGCCGGCCCCTACCGCCGACAGCGGGTGAATCAGCGCGGCCAGCGCTGTCAGAAGCACCAGGCCGAGCCCGATCGCGGCCAGGGCGGGCAAGCTGATGGGCTTTGGCGCCTTTGCTTTCTCGAAGGCGTCCCTGGATTTTTCCTTTTCCGCAAGCCTTTCTTGGGCCTGCTTTATTTCCGGGGAAATCCGTGCCAGGCGGGTGCCGGCGTCTTTGTACTCCTCTGCGTTTTTTTGTAGAGCTTCCCTGTTGATCTGATCGAGGGCCATTTTCTTCAATACGGCAAGGTCATCGGCCCATCCAGCATTTAAGCTTTCCAGCTTCAGCTTCAAATTCTCCTCTTCTGCGAGATGGGCTTCTTTGCTCTCCCTGAAGCCGGTTACTTTTTCCCGCCATCCCGAAAGCTCTTTTTCATACCCGGTGAGCGCCTCCTTGTTCTCCAGGAAAGGAGCAGGGTCTTCTTTGCCGGCGGCGTCAAAAAAGTTTTGCCGCGATCTTTCGTGCTCGCCGAGGCAGGCTACGTATTCTTCTTTCAGCCTCTCACTCAGCTCAAGGCCGCCTTCCGGATAAAAACGCAGGATCTTATCGTTGGCCGGATCTTTAAGTTTTTCTTCCAGCAGGAGCATCTTTTCGTAGCTTTTGTAGTGATCTTTGAGAATCTCCAAGATTTTTGATCGATGGTCTTCCTGCTTCAGCTTGCTCTCCAGTGCGGGGATGGTCTCGCTTTCCAGCTCCAGGAGTTCGGCCTGCTTGCTGTAGTAAGAGTCCAGCTGCTCGTTGGCCTCATCCCTCTTGGAGGCCCCTTTGCGGAGTTCATCTGAATAAACCCTGAAGGCGCCGACATTTTTGGCGCCCCTGGACCCGCCGATGTCGCGGGCTTTTTTATCAAACTCCCTTTTGAATTGGGCCAGGCGGAGGGCATCGGTCCAGCCTCCTCCCAGGAGGACGATCTGCAGGTGCTCTTCTTCTTTGCTGCTGATGCCTTCAGGGATCCGCCTCAGCTCGTCGAGGCTGATCGTGAAAACCTGCCCGTAGGTGAAGCGGTCCACGCTGTGGAAGATCTCTTCCGTGCTCATCGGCGCATGCCCTTCAAAAGGCGTCACTTTGGGCTTGCTCAGCCCGAGGATGTGGATGCTGCCGCGCCTTTTATCGGCGAGCTCTATATCGGCGCTGTAATCGTGCTGCCCGGTGATGGGGGCGGGGATGTTTTTTTGGGGCAGGCCGTATCCCAAGTGGCGGAGCGAGAGCATAAAGGTGGTTTTCCCCGCGCGGTTGGGCCCGGCTATGATCACCAGGCCCGGGTGGATCTCTTCCATGGTCTGGTTGCGGATGATCCCGAAATTGTTGAAGTGAATCCGGCGAATCCTCATCGGCTCTCACGCTCCTTCAGGATCCTTTCCATGACGGCGTCAAAAGCGTCCTCGAGCAGGGCGCGCAGTTTCTCACCGGTTACCGGAAAGGTGTCCTCCCTTAAGTCATCCTCGCCCCTGGGTCTGTACCAGATGCCGCCCATGGCGGAGAGCGCTTCATTTTTCAGGTTTTCATCTTTCAGGATATTCTCTTTCACTTCGTGCAGCATTTTGATGGTCTCATCCTGCTGCAGCAAAACCGCCAAATCCGGAATGGGAGGGCCCAGCCGGAGCTTGATCCCCTCAGTCCAGAGGTACGGTGTGGCAGCGGCCAAGCGCCGGTTGAGGTTGTTTTTTAAAACATCCACTACCTCCTGCTCTCTGCCGGAGACAAGCTCTTCGTAGATGGGGTTTCTGCCGCCGATCTCCCAGCGGACCACGTGCCCCTCGGGTTCAAAACCGTTTTCCACGGCGGGCAGATCATGAGGGATCTCCAGGGGGCTATCGATCAGTGCTTCGCCCCGCTCTGCGATGAGCGCTTCGAGGTCATCCAGGCTCTTTAGGGGGAGGGAGTCGTCCAGGGTTAACCGGCAGCTGTGCCAGACAACGGGGGAGGTGGGGATAAACTTTATCGAGACCGCGCCGGGCGAGCCCATCTCCACCAGGAAGCAGCCCTTCAGCCCCCTTTCGCCCACATCTCTGCCCTGGGGGTTGCCCGGGTAGGCGATAGCCGGGTTTTCGCCGCTGATTATAGTGGGGGCATGGATATGTCCCAGGGCCCAATAATGAATGTTTTCCCGCCCTTTCAGCTCCTCGGCGGAGCTGGGCACATAGGCGTTGGAGCCGGGGTCCAGCCCGGTGTGGAGCATCGCTATATTGATCCGGTCATCGAAGGGGGGGCTGTAGTTCAAGTGCATTTTTCTGGATTCCCGGGGGCCGCGGTAGGACTGCCCCACAATCCTCGCCTGCGCCTTTCCCGATTTGGCGCCGGCTAAGTGCATCTCCGCGCTTTCCGCGCTGAAAACCTTGACGTTAGGGGGAAGTTTGAAAAAGTCCGCTCCCTTTTCCGCGGGGTCATGGTTGCCGTAGATGATGAAGACGGGGATCTCTTTTTGCTCCAGGCGCCTTAACTCTTCTGTAAAAAAGAGGCTCCCTTTGACCGAGCGGGCTTCGTTGTCGTAGATATCGCCGCATACCAGCACAAAATCGACGTCAAGTTCAATGGCTGCATCGACGATGCTTTCAACTGCCCGGTAGGTGCTCTCTTTTAGCGATTTTTGCAGCCTTTTCGAGATCTCGCCGGCGGTTTTAAGGGGGCTGCCCAGGTGCAGATCAGCTGTATGGATAAACCGGATGCCGCTCAAAAAGAAATCCCCCCCCCGCAACGGTATTTTTGTATTCCTTAAGAGGATTCTCTTTCAAGGCTCCTTTCCCCTGCGTTTTGCTTAAAACGTTGACTCGCCGGGCCGGCAAAGCGGTAGCGGTGAGCACTCATCCCCCCCGCCTGCACTTGATTACGGCAGGAAAAGGCTTTATTGCGCAAGAAAGTTGAAAACAACAAGAAC